>JAUNTR010000014.1:5269-19321 GCA_030538575.1 Cruoricaptor ignavus
TTTTTCCATTTTTATGGATTTTCAGGATAAAGGTTTTCTTTGTGTGCAACACCCCCCGAGAGGTTCCGCTGGCTTGTTTAAACTCTAAAATATATGGTGTAAATTCGGCTTTCAAATTAATTATAAATTAGGGATTAAAGGTTAGAAATCAGACTTTTAAACTCTAATTTCTAACCTCTAAAAAATTAATCTTTTATCGCATCCATTCTCATAAACTCTTCTGCTTTTTCCACCATATTTTTGCTTCCGCAGAAGAAAGGTACACGTTGGTGCAGTTCGGTAGGTTCTATTTCCATAATTCTTTGGAAACCGTTGGAAGCCTTTCCGCCCGCTTGTTCGGCCAAGAAAGCCATTGGATTGCATTCGTACAAAAGTCTTAGTTTTCCGTTTGGTGCATTGGCGTAAGATGGGTACATATAAATGCCACCTTTTATCATATTTCTATGGAAATCCGAGCAAAGCGAACCTATGTATCGGGAAGTGTACGGTCTGTCGCCTTCCATCATTTGGCAATATTTCAGATAATTTTTTACACCTTGTGGGAATTTTATGTAATTTCCTTCGTTTATGGAATATATTTTTCCGTCTTTTGGGAATTGCATATTTGGGTGAGAAAGATAATAAGTTCCCAAACTCGGGTCGAGCGTAAAGCCGTGTACACCGTTTCCTGTGGTGTAAACAATCATTGTAGAAGAGCCGTAAACCACGTATCCTGCGGCGATTTGGTTAGTTCCTTTTTGTAGAAAATCTTTCATTTCCACAGGTGTTCCAGGTTCTGTAACTCTTCGATAAATGGAGAAAATTGTTCCTACGGAAACATTCACATCAATATTAGAAGAACCATCCAACGGGTCTATAAGTACCACATATTTGCTGAGGTGTCCGTTTGCCCCGCTTTTCACTTCGATATAATCATCGTTTTCTTCGGAAGCAATCCCGCAAACCACTTCTCTTTGCGATAATGCAGTGATGAAAATTTCATTGGCAAGCACATCCAATTTTTGTTGGTCTTCGCCTTGTATATTGGTATTTCCTGCGTGTCCTATAATATCGGCAATTCCCGCTTTGTTCACCTCTCGGTTTACGACTTTGGAAGCCAGTCTTATGGCACTTAATAATCTGGAAAGTTCCCCTGTGGAATACTGAAAATCGTCTTGCTTTTCAATAATAAATTCTCCTAATGTTTGTAATGTGGATTCTGACATTTTTGCTTTTTTTAGTAATTCTCAAATTTCCGAAAATTATTTTAATTCTCAAAAAAATCTTTTTTATAATTGATGAAAATCATTAAACGCTAATTGTTAAACTTTGGACTTTAAGTTTTTATATTTCATTTGAAATTAATACTTTTGAAAATTAATTCCGAAGATTCTCTTTGGGATATTGTTTAATGATTTGATTTTTAAGTTTTTAGATGAAAGTTTTTAAGTTCGGAGGTGCGTCGGTAAAAGATGCAGAAAGTGTGATGAATGTTGCCAAAGTTTTGGAATCTCAAAGTTTTGATAAATGCGTGTTGGTGGTTTCTGCAATGGGAAAAACGACCAATGCATTGGAGAAAGTGGTGAAACTTTATTTTAATAAAGATAATTACCAACAAGAAATACAACAGATAAAAGCCAACCACATTGCAATTGCAAATGGACTTTTTACTGAAGGACATTCGGTTTTTGGCGAAATATCTTTGTTTTTTGATGATATAGAATCTTTCCTTAGAAGAAACAAATCGCCAAATTACAGTTTCGTTTACGACCAAGTGGTGAGTTGCGGAGAAATGATTTCCTCTAAAATTCTTAGTGAATACCTTAATGCCAATGGTTTTGCAAACCAATGGTTGGATTCCCGAGATTATATAAAAACCGATAATGCGTACCGAGAAGGGATTGTAGATTGGCAAAAAACGGAGGAAAATATTTCTACATTAAATGAAAATATGAGCTATGTAACACAAGGTTTTATAGGCTCGGATGATAATAATTTTACCGTAACATTGGGCAGAGAAGGTTCGGATTATTCCGCAGCGATATTTGCGTATTGCCTAAATGCAACAGCAATGACGATTTGGAAAGACGTTCCCGGTGTAATGACAGGCGACCCGAGAAAATTTGATGACGTGAGTTTGCTCGCCAATATTTCTTATGAAGAAGCGATAGAAATGGCGTATTACGGTGCATCGGTTATTCACCCGAAAACCCTACAACCGCTGAAACAAAAGCATATTCCGTTTTTTGTGAAATCTTTTGTAGAACCCGAAAAACAAGGAACGAAAGTCAGTATTTCCGAGGAAAACCAAAATACAGAAAGCTATATTTTGAAGGAAAACCAAATCCTGATGAGAATTGCAACCCGAGATTTTTCCTTTATTGCAGAAGAGCATCTCAGCCTTATTTTCTCGCAATTGGCAGAGCATAAAATTAAAATTTCATTAATGCAAAACTCAGCGATTTCTTTGGCATTGTGCTTGGAGGATAAATATGGAAACATAGATGTTCTGAATGAATTTTTGTCATCGGTTTTCAATACAGAAATTGTAAAAAACGTTTCGCTATTTACCATAAGAAATGCGGATATGCAAAATCTGGCAAAACATTATGAAGGGAAAAAAGTTCTATTGGAGCAGATTTCTAAGAAAACGATACAAATGATTATTCATTAGATTTTAATTATATTTAATTCTTTGAAAAATATAAAACTATGAGCCTCATTACAAGAGAGGATTTGATAAAAGCATCGGGGCTTGGCAAAATAGGATTTCTGAAAAATCCTGTGGCTTGTGCGATGATGAAGGTTACAAAACTGAATGCGGTAAACGAATTATACGACAAACTGAAAGATAAGCAAGGGAAAGATTTCTTCGATTCTTTTGTGCGAGAACAGGATTTGAAATATGTTGTCTTTGAAGAAGACTTGGCAAAAATTCCTAAAACAGGAGCTTTTATTTTAGTTTCTAATCATCCGTTGGGTGCGATAGATGGGATTTTGATGACCAAAATTTTATCCGAAATTCGCCCTGATTTCAAAGTAATGGGGAATTTTCTTTTGGAGAAAATAAAACCGATGGAACCGTACGTAATTCCTGTGAATCCTTTTGAAAATAGAAAAGAGGCATATAGCAGTTCTTCGGGAATGCGAGCAACGTTGAAACATCTGCAAAACGGTGGTTGCATAGGGATTTTTCCTGCGGGAGAAGTTTCCAATAAAAATAATGAATATAACGAAGTTCGAGATAAAGAATGGGAAAAACCTGTACTGAAACTTATAAAAAAAGCAAAAGTGCCCGTAATCCCAATGTATTTTCATGCAAAAAATAGTCAGTTATTTTACCAATTGGCAAAACTCCATCCAAATTTGCAAACGCTTCTTCTTCCATCTGAAATGATGAAAAAAAGAGAAAAACCTATAAGGATAAGAATTGGTAAATCTGTCTCGCCAAAAGTTATAGAAGAGCAGGAAAGCCCCGAAGAATTGGGTGAATTTTTGCAAAAGAAAATCCAAATCCTAAAATCGTATTACGAACGGAGAATATCCTTAATGGAAGTCCTAAATCTTCCTGATATGAAACTGAATTTTCCGTTGTTGAAAGCAGGAAATGTAGTACCTAATATTATAGACGAAACTCCGCAAGAAGACTTGATAACCGAGATAGAAAGCCTTTACAAAAAAGATAAAATGCTTTTCCGAAATGGGAATTACGAAATGTTTTTTGCCGAGTACGACGAGATTCCTTCTATAATGAGGGAAATTGGCAGGCAAAGGGAAATCACCTTTAGAGAAGTGGGCGAGGGCAGCAACCTTCCGTTTGATTTAGACGAGTACGACAAACATTATCATCATCTTTTCCTTTGGGATAACCAAACCAAAAAAATTGCTGGTGCATATCGTATGGCACTCGGTAGCAAAGTGATGAAATCCTTTGGAATTAGTGGGTTTTATACCAGTTCGCTATTCGAGTTTTCACAAGAATTGCAACCGTTTTTCCGCAAGGTTATAGAAATGGGCAGAGCGTATATTTTGAAAGAATATCAGCAAAAACCATTGCCTTTGTTTCTCCTTTGGCGAGGAATTGTACACGTTTGCCTTAGAAATCCTGAACACAAATTTCTGATGGGTGGAGTGAGTATTAGTAATAAATTCTCGGAGTTTTCCAAATCGTTGATGATAGAATTTATCCGTTCCAATTACTACGATTCTGCTGTTGCACAGTACATTCATCCGAAAAATGAATACAAAGTAAAACTAAAAGATAGAGATAAAAATCTTATTTTCGATGAATTGGAGTCCGACCTTAATAAATTGGATAAATTGATAGACGACTTGGAACCTGAAATGAGAATGCCTGTTTTAATTAAAAAATATATAAAACAAAATGCCAGAGTCGTGGCTTTCAATGTAGATCCAAGTTTTAATGATGCCATAGATGGGTTGATGTATATTCGCATTAGCGATTTGCCTGAAAGCACAATAAAACCCGTTTTGGAAGAAATGAGCGAGCAAATACGAAAAGAGCAAGAAAATAATCAGTCTGATAATCAGTAGGTAATAGTAATTTTGATAAAAAAATGAAAAATATTGTAAAAAATATTTGCAAGATATCAAAAAAGGTATTACTTTTGCACCACTCAATTAGAGAAAAGGTTTCTTAGCTCAGTTGGTAGAGCAACGGACTGAAAATCCGTGTGTCCCTGGTTCGATCCCTGGAGAAACCACAAACCGCACTTTTTTAGGTGCGGTTTTTGTTTGTTTTAATTCTTGTAAAAATAATCACACATTTTATTTTAATAAAAAAATATGAACTGGATTATACTTGTTATTGCTGGATTGTTCGAAGTTGGTTTTACCGCTTGTTTAGGGAAGGCCAAAGAAACTACAGGTTCTGCCTCTTACTATTGGTATGCAGGTTTCTTCGTGTGTCTTACGTTCAGTATGCTTTTGCTAATGAAAGCTGTACAAACCTTGCCTATCGGTACGGCTTATGCAGTTTGGACAGGGATTGGAGCTGTGGGTACGGCACTTATTGGGATTTTCGTTTTTAAAGATCCTGCAAATTTTTGGAGGATATTTTTTATTTTTACATTAATTGCCTCTATCATAGGATTGAAAGCGGTTTCGCACTAATTTTTTTTAATAGATTAGAATAAAATAACATAATATCTCAATTTGATAAATCTCATCTTTCAGAAAACAGACAAAATGCTTATCTTTACAACTTTAAGATTTTAAACATAATAAAAACAAAAAATAAGTAACAATGTACGATAATTATGTAAGTGCAGAAGAAGCAATATCGGTAATTAAAAGCGGAGATAGAATATTTTCTCATGGTAGTGCTTGTACGCCCAATTTCCTGTTAGACGAGTTGGCAAGACAAGCGGGTAGATTAAAAGATGTAGAATTGGTTTCCATAACTCTTCAGGGGCGTGTGGAAATTGCTAAACCTGAATATAAGGATAGTTTTTACATCAATTCTTTATTCACCTCTACACCAGTTCGCCAAGCTGTAAATTCCGACCAAGGAGATTTTATTCCTGTTTTTTTGAGTGAAATTCCATTGCTTTTCAAAAACGGATTCTTGCCCATAGATGTTGCCATTATTACCGTATCTCCTCCGGATAAACATGGCTATTGTACTTTGGGGACATCTGTAGATATTGCAAGAACTGCGGTAGATACAGCAAAAAAAATAATTGCGATAGTAAATCCCCGAATGCCAAGAACCCACGGAGATGGTATGGTACATGTGCAGAGAATCGACAAAATGGTTTGGCATGAGGAAGAACTACTTACCGTAGATTACGCTTCTAAAGTAACGGATATAGAAATGCAAATCGGTAGAAATGTTGCAGAACTTATAGATGATAAATCTACCTTGCAAATGGGGATTGGTACAATTCCAGATGCAGTTTTGCAATCATTAGGTAATCATAAAGATTTAGGAATCCACACCGAAATGTTGAGTGATGGCGTAATAGATTTGATTGCTAAAGATGTAGTAAATAATAAATATAAAGGAACTCATAGCAATAGAACTATTACAAGTTTCTGCTTCGGAACACGCAAACTGTACGATTTTGTGAACGACAATCCATCCATAGCTTTTATGGATGTACAGCATGTGAATTCCCCAATCGTGATTATGAAGAATAAAAAAATGACCGCTATAAACTCTGCTATCGAAATAGATATTACAGGGCAAGTATGTGCAGATTCCATAGGAACTTACCAATATAGTGGTATTGGCGGACAAATGGATTTTATGCGTGGTGCAGCACTTAGCGAAGGTGGGAAACCAATAATCGCTATTTCTTCCAGAACCAAAAAAGGAATTGCAAGGATTACACCTTTCCTAAAACAAGGTGCAGGCGTGGTAACTACAAGAGGACACATCCATTGGGTGGTTACAGAATATGGTGCTGTGAATTTGTATGGCAAAAACCTGAGACAAAGAGCAGATGCCCTTATTTCTATTTCTCATCCCGATGATAGAGAAATGTTGGATAGAGCTGCTTTTGAAAGATTTAATGGTTAAGAAAAACCGAATATCAATAAATGAAAAAGAGAAACTACATTTGGTTAGTTTCTCTTTTTTTATGAAAATTTAATAATAATTTTCGCCGTATATTTTTTGGTACAAATCCGAAAAATATTCTTTTATAGCCTTACGTTTCAGTTTCAGGGTTGGGGTTAGCAATCCTTTTTCTTCGGTCCATATTTCGGGAGTTAGTTCTATTTTTTTTATTTTTTCCCAATTTCCCAATGTTTGGTTTAGTTCCTCTATCTCTTGCTCTATTGCTTTTTTCAATTCTACATTGGCTGCGATTTCTGCGTTGCTGTTACCGATACTAATTTTTTGTTTCTCTACCCAAGATTTGGCATAAGCAAAATCGGGTTGTATAAGGGCAGCGGGCATTTTCTCGCCTTCGCCGATTACCATAATTTGCTCTATAAAGTTGGATGCTCTCGCTAAGTTTTCGATATATTGAGGTGCAATATATTTACCACCTGATGTTTTGAACATTTCCTTTTTTCTATCGGTAATAAAGAGGAAATTGTCTTGGTCTAAATAACCAATATCTCCCGTTTTGAAATAGCCTTTTTCATCGAAAATATCTTTCGTCAGTTCTTCATTTTTATAATAACCTTGCGTTACGATAGGTCCTTTTACAAGGATTTCTCCATCTTCGGCAATCTTTACATCAGCGTTATAAATTGGTTGTCCTACCGAACCTATTTTAGTTCCGCCAAATCGGTTTACGGCGATTACAGGTGAAGTTTCTGTAAGCCCATAGCCTTCTAAAATCGGGATTTTTGCAGCGTGGAACATCGTATTCAGCTTTTTGGAAAGTGCCGCAGAACCAGAAACCAACGTGATGATATTACCACCCAAACCTTCTCTCCATTTGCTGAATACCAGTTGGTCTGCAATTTTGTGAGCGAAAGTTCTTCTTCTTCCTAATTGATAATTTTCTGCAATTTTCAGTGACCAAAGGAAAATTTTAGATTTTATTCCGCCAGCTTCTGTTCCTTTTTTGTAGATGGTATCATACACTTTTTCTACAACTCGGGGAACAACGGTTAGGTATTGTGGTTTTACTTCTTTCAGGTTTTCACTTAGCTTGTCTGTACTTTCTGCAAAATACATAGAAATCCCACTCATAGTAAAAATGTAGAGAATCATCCTTTCGTAAACGTGGCAAAGTGGAAGGAAACTCAATGCTCTGTTTTTCTGATGTTTATCGGGAACAATATCGTAACAACCCACCACATCGGATATAATATTTTTGTGGGTTAGCATTACGCCTTTTGGTGTTCCAGAAGTTCCAGAGGTGTAGATAATGGAAACCAATTCGTCCTCAGAGATAGATTTTTTCAGCTCTTCTACTTCGTGTTGGTTATCTGTGCTTTCTCCCAATTGGTAAAGCTCTTTCCAATGTTTGGCATTCGGTATTTCATCAAAAGTAAAAATCTCTTGCAATTCTGGTAACAGAGGTTTTACAGTATTTATTTTTTTGAATAGTTTTTCATCTGAAACAAAGCAAACTTTGGTGTCCGAATTACCAAGATTATGCACGCATTCCTCCTCGGATATTGATGGATAAATGGGCACAGTAACCAATCCTATTTGTAATGCAGCTTGGTCGAAAAAGCACCATTCTACACGGTTATTGTAAGAAATAATTCCAATTTTATCTCCTTTTTTCAATCCATATTTTAGCAACGCTCTGGAAAGTTGATTGATGGTTTTTATGTAATCTTCTGTCGAAATTTTCACCCATTTTCCATTTCTTTTATCGCAAACGTAATCATCTTTTTGGTATCTTCTTTGGGAATAATATGGGATATCGAAAATTCTTTTTACTTCCATTTTTTAATTTTTTTCAAAATAAGGGGCAAATATAATGTTTTCTAAAAATATCGTTATTCTATCGTCAACTGTTTCAATGCCGAAAGATTTCCGTTGAAAACATTCAAATCTACTTTGGAATTAATGCCGTAAACAATCCCATTTTCTGTAAATTGCCACAACTGCCAATCTTCGTTTGGGCTGGGTTGTAGCACGTTGTTATAATTTGCCAACCATAGCGGATATTCGTCAAACTCGCCCTTCAAGTTATCTCTGTAATAGTAATAATAGGTGTAAATAATCGGTTTTTTGCCATATTTTTCCTCAACAATTTTTAGCCAAATTTTTAGGTTTTTTATCAATTCTTTTTTAGAGTATCGCAACGGATTTTTTTCTATATCCAAAACAGGAACCAAATCGCCTTGCTCCAATTTTACGCTTTCCAAAAAATTGTTGGCTTGTTTTACGGGGTCTTCATCTGCCCTGTAAAAATGATATGCTCCACGAATAAGGTTGTGTTTTTTCGCAGTTGCCCAATATTCATCAAAATGTTTATCCTTACTTCGGTTGCCCATTGTTGCACGCAATACCACAAATTTTAGCGGAATCGTTCTGTTCCCGATGGCTAACGAATCCCATTGTATATCCTTGGGATTTTGGTAATGCGAAATATCTAACCCGAAAGTTTTATCGGCATATTCTCCTGTAATCCTGTCGATTCTCGCTGTTTCTGTTTCGGAATTTTTTAGTTTTTTATGTTCAAATTTATTGAAATACATCGCATAATAAAACGCAATTTTTTCCTTTAAATAAAACCCTGTTCCCACTAATGTAATAGCTAAAATAACCAAAAGCATCTCCCTGCGAAACAGCCAATTACGTCTTCTTTTTTTATGAATTTTTTTTCGAGGATTTCGTTTGATTATTTTCTTTTTTGCCATAAGTTGCAAAAATATTCAAAATATTTTTTTCATTAAGGATTTCAGAATTATTTTTCCTTAATTTTTTTCTAAAATCAAGAAGAGGAAATTATTTTCAGATGCTCTGTTTCCCGAAAATTCTCCAAATGCTTTGGGAGAAGATGTTGCCATTTGTCCAAAAAAGGTTTTTCAAAATTAGCTTCCCTGTATTCGTCGGGGGACATAATGGGAATACCCGAAATTATCGGATAGTATCTTTTACAAGATGAGCAAACCAAAAGCCCTTCTCTCACATCGTTGTCTATCTCGGAAAATACACTGAGTTCCAAATCTTTTTTATCGAACGGACAACATAATTTTTCTAAAATATTTGGTTTCATTTTTTTTGAGTTTTTTTTAATTAAAAGATAATTCGTTTTTTAAATTCGCAATACTATGGCTGATATTTTTAGCATCCATAATTTCTGAAATGACGGCAATACCATCGAATTGTAAATTTTTCAGTTGATTTATATTGTTTTTAGAAATTCCTCCGGCAAGAAATATCAATCCCGAAAAATATTCTCTGGCACGCAAAATATGTTCTCTTTCCACCAATTCGCAAACCGTTGCAGATTTCGTAGGAAAAACCGAACAGAAAGAAATATAATCTAATTTCAATATTTCAGCATTTTTTATTAAATCTAATTGATTACTTACCGTAATTCCTACAATTTTATTGGTTTTAAGAAAATCTTTCGGTAAATTATCAAAATGGATTCCATCGGCATCCAAACGATTCATTAGTTCTATATTTTCATAAATAATACAACGAACTCTAAAATCTTTACAAAGTTTTATAATATCCATAAGATTTTGAAAATCAGTATTTTCACAATTGAATAATTGCAAATAATCAATTCCGTTTTTTATCGCTTCTTTTAGTTTTGGGAGCAGTATATTATATTCTTCCGAAGCATCTGCTACGAGATATATTTTTTTATTCATATTCAAAAGCATTTGCAAAAGCCTCCCAATATGGGTCTTTTTCAGGATATTTCAATTCGGTTTTCAAGTTGTTTTGTATGGCAATTTTTCCTTTTTTTGGGGATTGCATTTTTCCTATAATTGTAGCCGAAATATTATTTCTTTCATAAATCTCCAAAACCTTTTCTGCAAAACTTGGTTTCACGGTCATCAGCATACTTCCTGCACCAATAATTTCGTATGGCGAAAGATTGAAATATCGGCAAACTTCTATTTGCGTATCATCTATGGGAACGTTGTCCAAATTCAATTCAACTCCTAATCCCGAAGCGGTGCAAAATTCATATACCGCACCTAAAACTCCACCTTCGGTAATGTCGTGCATAGCAGATATTACTTTGTTTTCTTTATTTATTTGTTGTGCAATTTTAGCTTCTTCCAAAACGGAAGTTTGAAAAAATAATTCCTCGAAATAATCTTTTTTCGTTTCTCCAAAAATACGTTTCATTTGGTTGGGAAATTGTAATCCCAAAACCGCTACGGAGATTATTGCTGCTTTTTTAGTCATTATTAAAACATCGTCTTCCATAGCCATTTCGGAGGTCATTAGTTGATGTTTTTCTGCTACGGCAAACATGGTTCCTCCGCCTGAAATGGTAGAATTTTGGTTAGGAACAAATGCTGTATGTCCGCCCGTTATCGCAATAGAAGCCTCTTTGCAAAAACGATGAATATGTTGCCAATAATCCTGAAATTCTTCTTCTGTCATATATTGTGGAAGATTGAGAACTACCTGAAAATACTGCGGTGCAACGCTCGTAGTTGCGATGTCATTTGCTGTGAGATGTACGGAAAGCCAAGCGGATTTTTCTGCTCCCAAACCTGGAATATAAGTGAGTGGGTCGCTTGCCGAACACATTGCCAAAGCATCATTAATGGAAATAATGGAAACATCTACTCCAAATTTTGGTGTGGTTAAAACGCTGTCTTTTTTCGCTCCGAAAGAACCAGAAAAGTAATCTCGGAATTTCTGCTCGGAAATTTTATTGCCACTCATCAATCCAAAAATTTTATGTAAACACCAAAGAAATCTCCGTACGGCATTTTCCATTCCTTCACGGGAAACCAAGATGGCAAGCCTGTGCAGTTCCAAGAAATCTCGAACTTCCGATTGGGTAAAGCTTCGGCGATTAGTTTCTTTAAACTATAAATGGTGTAAAAAGTAGCGGTTCTGTAAAATTCGTTTTTGCCAACCGCTTGTTGCACTCTTCTTCGGATGAGTTTCGGCGTAATTTTATTCATCATTCCCATCGCAATACCGTGCTTGGCAACTCTGGCGGCTTCTTGCAAAACTTGCTTCGGATTTTGATAATATTCAAAAGTATTCATAAAAATAACAGCATCGAAAGTATTATCTTTAAACGGCATATAATGCGAATCTGCCATTACCAAATCTCCATGAAAAAGGTGTAATGCTTGCGAAAGCATAAAAGGTGAAATATCTCCGCCCGTAGCATCTAACCCGATGTTATTCCACCATCTTGTGAAACGAGTTGTGCCGCAACCAAACTCCAAAAGTGTTTGTACTCTTTGGTCGCTTTTCAGCAGGTTGCCCATTAATTTTTTTTGCTCTATTTCTGCCCTTTTATAAGGCCCTTCGTAATATTGTTCGTAGGTATCGGTGTAATCTCTGTTGAAGAACCATTCTTTGCGTCCTTGCCAATTTCTAAGTCCTTGCGAAAGCAATTCTCCCGATTGTTGTTGTGCGATGATTTTGTTATCCATAAAATTTCATTTAATAAAAAAGAAAGATAACAAGCGGTAAACAATGTGTAGATTGATTTTTATTAAATGATAAAAAGAAGCAACATTCCTTACGCCGGTATTATCCGTCTCAAGTTTTGCGGGTATTATCTCAGCCTTTCGGCACCCCGATGTCTATTCCTACAAATATAAGATTTTATAATGAGTTGGGGAATAAAAATAAAAAAGTTTATGAAAAAACCTTATTCTTTAGAAATAAGGTTTTGTATATTAATACTTTATGTAAAAATTAGATTTATTTTATCTTACTAACTCCACTGTTAGTCCCAAAAATAGAAGCGACTGGTCTTCCCGATTTTGTATCAGAAGATTTGTATAAAACTTTTGTATTTGCACCTTCTATGTTTACTCTGTTCACGCGGTCGATTGTAACGGTGCAGCCTGCCCCTTCAATATGGATTTTGCTGGCAAAACCTTTCACTACAATATGGTTGTTAGCACCTTCTATATGCAGTTTGCCACCGTTCATTTCTATTTCTTTTTTTATGCCCATACCTTCTATATGTACGGTTTTTTGTGTTTGCTTTTGTACTACTTTTTGCTCTTTTTTTATTGGATTTTTTTGTTGAACATCTATTGCTTTTGCAAAAATAAAAGGAGTGGAAAGCATAGAAATTGCGATTAAGACAGTTAGTTTTTTCATAATAATGTAATTTAGTATTTGTTTGGAATAATTGTGGACAAAAAATATACCTCTTTTAAGTAGATTACATTAACAAATTGTTAATTCCTAAAATTAAAAAACACATCATAATAATACAAATAAAAATTAAAAAGATTCTAAATATTAGCCAAAAACCTAAATTTTAATTAAATTTGTAATTCATAAAGTTTTTAATAAAAATACTATTATAATGTCTCAATCCAAAATCTATTACACTTTGACGGATGAAGCACCAATGTTGGCTACGCATTCGTTTTTACCAATGGTAAAGGCTTTTACCAAAACTGCGGGAATTGAAATTGCCGTGCCAGATATTTCTCTTTCGGGGAGAATATTGGCAAACTTCCCTGAGTTTTTGACCGATGAACAAAAAATCCCAGATTACCTTGCAGAGTTGGGAGCATTAGCAACTACGCCAGAGGCGAATATCATCAAACTGCCGAATATTTCCGCATCTGTTCCTCAGTTGGAGGAAGCGATTGCTGAACTGCAAAAACAAGGTTATAATTTACCAAATTATCCTGCTGAACCTAAAAATGACGAGGAAACTGCCATTAATAAAAAATATGCAAAAGTGCTTGGTTCTGCCGTAAATCCTGTCCTTAGAGAAGGTAACAGCGATAGACGTGCACCGAAATCTGTAAAAGATTATGCCAAAGCCAATCCGCACAGAATGGGCGAATGGAAAGCCGATTCCCAAACATCCGTAGCACATATGCAAAACGGAGATTTCTTCGGGACAGAAAACTCTACAACGGTAGAAAATGCAGGTCAATTCCAAATTGTTTTTTATGGAAATGATGGCTCAACCAAAGTGCTGAAAACTCTTGCTCCGCTAAAAGCCGGTGAAGTTATAGATTCTTCGGTAATGAATCTTAATGCCTTGAAAACCTTTGTACAACAAGCCATTAATGAAGCTAAGGAGAAAAATGTTCTGCTTTCTGCCCACCTGAAAGCTACGATGATGAAAGTCTCTGACCCGATTATTTTTGGTGCGATTGTGGAAACTTATTTCAAAGATGTATTTGCTAAATATAAAGATGTGTTTGCGAGGTTGGACATTAATCCAAATTTCGGTTTGGCAACGCTTTTTGAAAAAATCTCAGGAACGCCAGAGGAAGCCGATATAAAAGCCGACATTGCACAAGCGATAGAAAACGGACCGAGATTGGCAATGGTAAATTCGGATAAAGGGATTACCAATTTCCACGTTTCTTCGGATGTTATTGTAGATGCTTCTATGGCTGCTCTTGTGCGTGGTGGCGGAAAAATGTGGAATAAAGATGGTAACGAAGAAGATACGGTTTGCATTATTCCCGATAGAACTTACGCAGGTTTCT
>JAUNTR010000014.1:19421-22422 GCA_030538575.1 Cruoricaptor ignavus
GGTAACGAAGAAGATACGGTTTGCATTATTCCCGATAGAACTTACGCAGGTTTCTACGATGCAATTGTGAAAGATATGAAGCAAAACGGAGCGATAGACCCAAGAACTTTTGGTTCTGTTCCCAATGTTGGGTTGATGGCACAAAAGGCTGAAGAATATGGTTCTCACGATAAAACTTTCCAACTATCTGCCGATGGAGTAGTAAAAGTAGAAGACGAAAACGGAAATACATTATTAGAACAAAAAGTAGAAAATGGCGATATTTTCCGTATGTGCCAAACCAAAGACGAACCAATACAAGATTGGGTGAAATTGGCAGTTAACAGAGCCAAACTATCTGATACTACAGCGATTTTTTGGTTGGATAAAGATAGAGCCCACGACAGAGAAATCATTAAAAAAGTAGAAAAATATCTGCAAAATTATGATTTAACAGGTTTGGATATCCGTATTTTGGATGTGAAAGATGCCGTAGCCGAAACCCTGAAAAGAGGACGTGAGGGCAAAGATACCATCTCGGTTTCAGGAAATGTTTTGAGGGATTATCTTACCGATATGTTCCCGATTTTGGAGTTGGGAACTTCTGCAAAAATGCTTTCCATAGTTCCGTTGATGAACGGTGGCGGATTGTTTGAAACAGGAGCAGGCGGTTCTGCCCCGAAACATATAGAACAGTTTATAAAAGAAGGCTATTTGCGTTGGGATTCTTTGGGCGAATTCTTAGCATTGCAGGCTTCTTTGGAGCATTTATCGCAAACGCAAAACAATGCAAAAGCCAAAGTTTTGTCTGATGCTTTGGATGAAGCTAATGCGAAATTCCTTCAAAATGATAAATCGCCTGCCAGAAAAATTGGCGGAATAGATAACCGAGGTTCTCATTTTTATTTAGCGATGTATTGGGCAGAAGCTCTTGCCAACCAAACTGCGGATGCCGATTTGGCTGCACAATTTGCCCCAGTTGCCAAAGCAATGCAGGAAAATGAAACTAAAATAAACGAAGAGTTAATCGGTTCGCAAGGACATCCACAAGAAATTGGTGGCTACTACAAACCGAACAAAACCCAAACCTACAACGCAATGCGACCAAGCCCAACGCTGAACGCTATTGTAGATGGGATATAAGGAATAGATTTCCAAAACTAAATCTAAACCTTCAAGGTTTTTAAAACCTTGAAGGTTTTTTGTTAAAATTACTCTATCTGTTTGGTTGCCACTTTTTTATCATCTATAAATAATCTGCAACCAATAGAAAACCAGCCACTAAGGTTTACTTTTATACCTTCTTTCTCACCTTTGTCATTAGTGATATGTCCTGTGAGATTTGTAGTAAAGAAACTTAATGTTTCGTGCTGCAATTCATCATTTACATAAAGTTTTTCTCCTTTAAACCAGTAGTTTTCAACTCTAATTTTGTTGTTGCCGTACTCGGCGAGCCATATACTTTTCATATCAATTTATTTTTTGGGTTTCTGTATAGTAAGTATTATTTTCGTAGAAATGTTACATTTTTCTCCATTGAATCAATTATTTCTTCATCTATAAAATTAAATTTAGCTCCTAAAAACCCGATGATGTAACCAATGCAAAATGAAAATAGTATAAGAGCAATAATGCATACAATCCACCAAAATATGGTATTGATGAGCGTTCCTTTTTTGCCAAACTGTTGCTCGAAAAACGATTTAGTTTTTTTGAAGATTTTATAATTTCGTTTAAATTCCAATCCATTTCTATCGAATTTGAAATCGTCTTCTTCGTCAGAGAGTTCTTCTATTAAATCTGTAATTTGAATGATGTGTTTTCCGTACATATCTTTCAGCCAAATTTTTCCCAAAAAAATCAGAATAAAAGATGAGAAAATCATCATAAGAATTAATACAAAAAAGTAGCTAAAACCTTTTATTTGTACATCAAAAAGTCCTAAATAAAAGCATAAAAAAATGGGTAAAAAACTAATGTAATAGCTTTTGTAGAACTCTGTATTCAGTACCAATTCGTAGCGAAGGTTTAGCAGATTGGTATAAGTTTTAAAACTTTGCGTGCTTATTTTCTTGTAAAGTTTGAAGAAATGGCTGAAATAATATCCTACCAAAATTATCATTAAAACCAAAATCATAGAGGTTGTCACGATTTTTTGGGGTGAGTTTATAAATGGAAAAAAACAAACAAAAATCAATGGAAAACTCCCAATGGTCATCCAAAATTCCATTTTCATATTCTTGCGAATTTTGTCCAAAGGCAGATGGATTTCCTTTTGTTGTTCCATAGAAATTTCGGGCGTTTCGGAGGTGTTTTCCTTTTTCCAAAGGTCTTTTATATTATCAAGTTCCATATTGTTGAGATTAAGATTGAGAGATGATTTGTTTCAATTTTTCTTTGGCACGATTTAGTTTCACTCGGGCGTTTACTTCGGTTATTCCCAATTGTTCTGCCATTTCTTTTCCTGAATAATTTTCTAAATAATAGAAAATCAAGGCTTTGTCTATCGCAGAAAGTTGGTGGATGGCATCATACATTTTTTTCAATTTCAGTTCTTCGTCCTCATTATATTCTTCGTGTTTTATGTTTATGTTTTCCGTTTCATTGTTTAGGATAAACGCTCTTTTTTTATTTGATTTAAGGAAAGTGATAGCCGTATTCAGGGCAACTCTGTATAACCAAGTTGAAAATTCGCTTTTACCCTCAAATTTCGGATAGGCTTTCCACGCCTGAAAAGTAATTTCCTGGAAGAGGTCTTTCTGGTCGTCAAAGTTATCCATATACATTTTAGAGATTTTGAAAATCACGCCTTTATGTTTTTCAATTTTCTCCAAAAACTGTTTCTCGAGTTCAGCCATATTCTTGGTTCTGCGTAGTAAGTAACGAAAAATATTTTTTGTTACAACGTTTTTTTGAAAATAATAATTAATAGGGAATGATTAATAATGAGGTAATTGGGTGATGGGATAATTAGATAATATGTTGGTTATTATAATATAAGAACGTTTCTTCTTAACCTCAG
>JAUNTR010000015.1:0-2839 GCA_030538575.1 Cruoricaptor ignavus
TTCAAAATTCAAAACAGGGACTTTTTAGGATAACGTTTTTTTCTGTTCGTTTATATTTTGCTAAATTTGCAGATTGAGAAAATAATGTAATAATGAACTTACCAGAAAATTACATCCCGATAATCATCCAAGCCATTGTGGCACTTAGTTTTGTACTATTATCTGTAATAGGCACGCACTTTTTGGGTCCGAAACAGGATAAAGAAAAGACCAGAAAAAACGAAAGTTTCGAGTGTGGTGTAGATGTAGAAGGCAATGCCCGATCACCATTTTCCGTAAAGTATTTCCTTACGGCAGTTTTATTCGTTTTATTCGATATAGAAATCGTGTTTTTCTATCCTTATGCCGTAAATTTCAGAGAATTTGGGTTTGAAGGATTTTTTGCCGTTCTCACCTTTGTTACCGTCTTTTTCCTCGCATTTTTCTATGTTTGGAAACGTGGTGCATTAGATTGGGATAAGTAAGTTTTTTTTGATTAAAAGAAAGTATTAAAATTAAATTTTAAAAAGAAATTATGTCAGATAACAAACCCGTTGTAAGAATGGATGCCGAACCACCTGAAGGCTACGAAGGTGAAGGATTTTTTGTTACCAAACTCAGCAGTGTAATTGGTATGGCAAGGAAATTTTCCCTATGGCCATTGCCATTTGCAACCTCTTGTTGCGGCATCGAATTTATGGCAACCCTAAACCCAACTTATGACGCTTCCCGTTTCGGTATGGAGAGAAACTCCTTTTCGCCGAGACACGCAGATATGATGATGGTTTGCGGTACAATTTCCAAAAAATTAGCCCCTGTTCTGAAACAAGTTTACACCCAAATGGCAGAACCACGTTGGGTAATTGCCGTAGGAGCCTGTGCTTCCAGCGGTGGGATTTTCGATACTTATTCGGTTTTACAAGGCATTGATAAAATAATCCCTGTGGATGTTTACGTCCCAGGCTGTCCGCCAAGACCGGAGCAAATAATAGAAGGCGTAATGCAATTGCAAGCTATCGTAGAAAGCGAAAGCATAAGACGTAGAGATTTGCCAGAATACCAAGCATTATTGGAATCTTAC
Organism: Cruoricaptor ignavus; assembly: GCA_030538575.1. Lineage (GTDB taxonomy): Bacteria > Bacteroidota > Bacteroidia > Flavobacteriales > Weeksellaceae > JAUNTR01. The sequence goes on from JAUNTR010000015.1 coordinate 1,061, forward strand.
GGAATAAAATAAATGAGATAATGTGAGAATTTGGGAATGTGAGAATTCTTGAATTCCTTAAAAATAAAATTTGAAACGTTAATTATCATATTAACTTATTATCAAATTACTAAATTAAAACGATGACAAACGAATTTGTTTTAGAAGCCATCAACAGGGAGTTTCCCGAAGCAGTAATTTCTGTATCGGAGCCTTATGGTATGCTAACCGTAGAAATAAAAAAAGAGGAGATAAAAAAAGTAATTCATCATTTGAAAGACTCTTCTTTGGAGATTAATTTCCTTACCGATGTTTGCGGAATACACTATCCCGAAGATAAGGATAAAGAACTTGGTGTGATTTACCATCTTCATAATATGAAAACCAATTTCAGAATCCGCCTAAAAGCTTTTACCAAAAAAGAAAGAGCGGAGTTTGATACGGTAACCGATTTGTACAGCGGAGCTAACTGGATGGAAAGAGAAACTTATGATTTCTATGGGATAAAATTCAAAGGGCATCCCGACCTTAGAGCAATCCTAAATATGGAGGATCTTGGCTATCATCCAATGCTGAAAGAATACCGATTAGAAGACGGCACAAGAACCGATAAAGACGACAAAATGTTCGGAAGATAAAACGCAAATAGCGAAAAGCCAATGGCTATTTTAGTCAAATGCAAACCGCTTAAAGTCAAAAACTTATGAAAGACAACGCACTATCCAATATCATTAATCAATACGAATCCAACGAGCAAATCGATGGGCAACTCTATACGCTGAACTTAGGTCCTACTCACCCTGCAACTCACGGGATTTTCGAAAACGTGCTTACAATGGACGGTGAGAGAATTCTGCACTCCGAGCAAACCGTAGGATACATTCACCGTGCTTTCGAGAAAATATCCGAAAGACGAAACTTCTCGCAAATCACCACACTTACCGACCGATTGAATTACTGCTCCGCACCTATTAATAATATAGGTTGGCATATGACGGTAGAAAAACTTATCGGTTGCCAAGTGCCAAAGCGTGTAGATTATATGCGTATCATTATGATGGAGTTGGCTCGTATCGCAGACCATATGGTTTGCAACGGTGTTACAGCGATGGATGCTGGTGCGATTACAGGACTTACTTATCTATTTAGAGAAAGAGAAGCCATTTATGAAATGTACGAGCAAGTTTGCGGTGCAAGAATGACAACTAATATGGGAAGAATTGGCGGTTTCGAGAGAGATTTTACACCAAAATTCCATGAGTTGTTACAAAATTGGTTGAAAAAATTCCCGAAAATTTGGGGAGAATTTTGTACTCTGAACGAAAGGAATAGAATCTTTATGGACAGATGTATCAATGCAGGACCAATCTCCGCAGAGCGAGCTTTGAGTTATAGTTTCACAGGACCAAACCTTCGTGCAACAGGTGTAGATTACGATGTGCGTGTAGCACAGCCTTATTCATCTTACGAAGATTTCGATTTCATTATTCCTGTGGGAACTTCGGGAGATACTTATGACCGTTTTATGGTTCGCCAACAAGAAGTTTGGGAAAGTTTAAAAATAATAGAACAAGCCTACAAAAACCTGCCAGATGGAGATTTCCACGCTGATGTGCCAGAGTTTTATTTGCCTGAAAAAGCCGATGTTTATACAAAAATGGAATCGCTAATTTACCATTTCAAAATTGTAATGGGAGAAACCGAAGTTCCGGTTGGCGAAGTCTATCATTCGGTAGAAGGGGCCAATGGCGAAGTTGGTTTCTACTTGGTGAGCGATGGTGGAAGAAGCCCGTATAGATT
>JAUNTR010000015.1:2939-5118 GCA_030538575.1 Cruoricaptor ignavus
AAGTGGATGAAATTTTAGAACTTTGCAGACAAGGAGCAGTTGCTTTGGATTAAAAGAAAAATAAAATTTAGTTGAAATGAAACTTTCATCACAAGAAATAGAAAAGATACAAACGTTTTTCAAAGATAAACCTGTGAAAAAAGTTTATTTGTTTGGCTCTTTTGCTCGTGGTGAAGCCAATGAAAACAGCGATGTCGATTTGTTGATAGATTGGGATTACAACCATCATATTGGTTTAAATTATGTACAATGGTTGTTCGATGTAAAGGGTATTTTAGGAAAAAAAGTTGATTTTGTTTCTTGGGAGTTTATTTCTCCATTGCTCGAAAAATATATTCATAATGATAAAATTTTGATTTATGAAGCATAGTTTAGGCGACTTGGAGAGAATTAACCATATTTTAGATGCCATCAAAAAAATTGAAATAATATTAGATGGTATTTCAATGGAAGATTTTATTTCAAATTTTGAGAAAAGTCTTGCAGTAGAAAGATTTTAAGAATAAAAAATAAATTAGAAAATAATTAAAGCTAAAAGTTATAAACCGATAGCTAAAAGAATAAAACAATGAGTAAAAAACTTTTACTTAAAGACGCACACATAGAGGGCATTCGGTATTTTGATATTTACCGAAAGCAAGGCGGATACGAGGCTGCTGAAAAAGCCTTGAAAATGTCTCCCGAAGAAATTTTGGAAGAGGTAAAAACTTCTGGGCTTAGAGGTCGTGGTGGTGCAGGTTTCCCAACAGGACTAAAATGGAGTTTCCTTGCAAAACCCGAAGGCGTACCAAGACACTTGGTTGTAAATGCCGATGAATCCGAACCTGGAACTTTCAAAGACCGCTATCTTATGGAATTTCTTCCTCATCTTTTGATTGAAGGAATGCTGATTTCATCTTACTGTTTAGGTTCTAATACTTCGTTTATCTACATTCGTGGAGAATATTCTTGGATTCCCGATATTTTGGAAGAAGCCATAGAAGAAGCTAAAAAAGCAGGCTTTCTTGGTAAAAATATTTTAGGTACAGGTTTCGATTTAGAAATCTACGTTCAGCGTGGTGCAGGAGCTTATATTTGCGGAGAAGAAACCGCTCTTTTGGAATCTTTGGAAGGTAAAAGAGGAAACCCAAGATTGAAACCGCCTTTCCCTGCTGTAAAAGGACTTTGGGAAAGACCAACCGTGGTAAACAATGTAGAATCTATTGCGGCTGTTGTACCAATCATCAACATTACAGGTGCGGAATATGCTAAAATTGGCGTTGGGCGTTCCACAGGTACAAAACTCATTTCCGCTTGTGGAAACATCAATAAACCAGGCGTTTATGAAATAGATATGACCATTACCGTTGAGGAATTTATTTATTCTGATAAATATTGTGGTGGAATTAAGGATGGTAAAAAACTGAAAGCGTGTATCCCAGGAGGTTCTTCCGTACCAATCGTTCCTGCAAATCTTTTGCTAAAAACCATCAACGGAGAACCAAGATATATGAACTACGAATCCTTAGCCGAAGGCGGTTTTGCCACAGGTACAATGATGGGTTCGGGTGGTTTTATCGTTTTAGATGAAGACCAATGCGTGGTAGAACATACGATGACTTTGGCAAGATTTTATGCCCACGAAAGTTGCGGACAATGTACACCGTGTCGTGAAGGAACACCTTGGATGTACAAAATCTTGAAAAAAATAGAAAATGGCGAAGGAACAATGGAGGATATAGATTTGCTTTGGGACATCCAAAGAAAAATTGAAGGCAATACCATTTGTCCGCTTGGTGATGCAGCGGCTTGGCCTGTGGCTGCGGCTATCCGACATTTCCGAGATGAATTTGAATGGCACGTGAAAAACCCTGAACTTTGCAAAACGCAAAACTATGGCATTGCCAACTATGCAGACCCAATCCCAACAACTATAACTGAATAATGATGATGACTAATTTGAAATACTTACTTTCCGCCCTTTTTATAGTTGGTTTTTCGGTGTTTAGCTTTGCTCAAACTGAAAACAACAAAGTAAATCCTCTTTCCAAAAAAGGACAGGTTTTCGCATTTTGGGGATGGAATTTTGCGGCATATAGCAATTCCGATATTCGTTTCAAAGGAAATGGTTACGATTTTATGTTGCACGATGTAGTAGCAAGAGATAGGCAAACGCCTTTCAAGTTCGGCACTTATTTTA
>JAUNTR010000015.1:5218-12173 GCA_030538575.1 Cruoricaptor ignavus
CACGATGTAGTAGCAAGAGATAGGCAAACGCCTTTCAAGTTCGGCACTTATTTTAATCCTACAAAAGTGACTATCCCACAAACCAATGCGAAGATAGGATATTTCATAAAAGATAATGTGGCTTTGGTATTGTCCTTAGACCATATGAAATATGTAATGAAGCAAAATCAAACTGTAGATTTTTCAGGAGAAATTTCCGATGCCAACTACGCCGCAATGGTACAAAACGGACAAGTGGATTTAACCAATGGAGAATTTCTTACTTTTGAACATACTGATGGACTCAACTACATCAATCTCGGTTTGGAAAAACATAAAAATATCCTCAATAAAAATAAATTCGATATTGTTTGGGCTTACGGTGCAGGTGCAGGAGTTATCATTCCAAAATCCAACGTTGTCCTTATGGGAAATGAAAGAAGCGACCGTTTCCACCTTGCAGGGTTCGGATTAGATGCCAGAACCAGCCTCAATTTTGTGTTTTGGAAACACGTAATGGCAAGAGTAGAAGCGAAATATGGTTATATTAATATGCCCGATATAAAAACCACTTTGCAAAATTCTGATAAAGCAATGCAGGATTTCGCATTTGCACAAATTAATTTCGGAATAGGATATACCTTTAATACAAGAAAAAATAAATAGTTTGCCAAAAGCAACAAGCTAAAAGCAAGTATAATGAGCGAAGAAATAAAAAAATTTAAAGTAACAATAGACGGACAAACCACCGAAGTTGCTCCTGGTACAACCATTTTGGAAGCCGCAAGACAAATCGGAGGAAAATCTGTGCCGCCTGCGATGTGCTATTACAAACCTTTGGAAACCAGTGGTGGTAGATGTAGAACTTGTTTGGTAGAAGTTTCTAAAGGCTCGGAAGCCGACCCAAGACCAATGCCAAAATTGGTTGCAAGTTGCCGTACTACGGTAATGGACGGAATGGAAATAAAAAATCTTTCTTCCGAAAAAACACAAGAAGCCAGACACGCCGTTACAGAGTTTCTGTTGGTAAACCACCCGTTGGATTGCCCTGTTTGCGACCAAGCGGGAGAATGCCATTTGCAGGATTTGGGTTACGAACACGGTGTAGAAAATACAAGAACAGAGTTTGAAAGAAGAACCTTTGAACCCGAAGATATTGGACCATACATCAAACTGCATATGAACAGATGTATCCTATGTGCAAGATGTGTATTGGCTGCTAATCAATTGACGGAAAAAAGAGAACACGGTATTCTTTTCCGTGGCGATCATGCAGAGATTTCTACTTATCTAAACAAAGCATTGGATAATGATTTCTACGGAAACGTTATAGATGTTTGCCCTGTTGGAGCTCTTACCGATAGAACTTCTCGTTTTGCAAGCCGTGTGTGGTTTACCAAACCAGTAGATGCCACTTGCAAATGCGACAAATGTTCAGGGAAAGCCGTTCTTTGGATGAAAGGTGATGAAGTTATCCGTGTAACAACAAGACAAAACCAATACGGAGAAGCCGAAGAATGGATTTGTAATGAATGTAGATTCGAGAAAAAAGATACGAAATTCTGGAATATTGAAGGACCAAGACATATCGACCGACACTCGGTAATCTCCTTGAACCACTACCAAAAACCAGAAGATGAACATATCTTGCTGAATAATCCCGATGCTAAACAAATCGGTGAAAAAGACGAAGAACAAACAAAATAATAATGTGATAGTTGGATGGTGCGATTTTTATCATTAAATTTCACACTTCAATTCTCAAATGAATATATTTTATGGATTTAATAGTTTTTAAAATCATACTTGTAGTTGCACTATTTGCAGTTTCCCTTGGGATTGCAGCGTATTCTACTTGGGGAGAAAGAAAAGTTGCAGCAGCATTGCAGGACAGAATTGGACCTAACAGAGCTGGACCTTTCGGGCTTTTGCAACCATTGGCAGACGGTGGCAAACTTTTCTTTAAAGAAGGATTTATCCCGACAAATGCCGAAAAGTTTCTGTTTATTTTAGGACCTTCTATCACTATGTTTATTTCCCTGATTACGGGGGCGGTTATTCCTTGGGGAAGCACTCTGAACATTGGTGGAGATTCTTTCAGCATACAAGTTGCAGACATCAATATCGGTGTGCTGTTCTTGGTTGCAATGGTTTCCGTAGGCGTTTATGGAATGATGATTGGTGGTTGGGCTTCTAATAACAAATACTCTCTATTAGGTGCTATTCGTGCGTCTTCTCAAATGATTTCATATGAATTGGCAATGGGATTGTCCTTAATCTCAATTATAATGATGAGTTCTTCCCTTAGCCTTAATAAAATTGTAACCGACCAAGGCAGTGGCAAACTTTGGGGGCTTTTGGAGATTGATGGTATGAACTGGAATATCTTCTACCAACCGCTTGCATTCATTATTTTTGTTGTTGCCGCTTTGGCAGAAACCAACAGACACCCATTCGATTTACCAGAATGCGAATCGGAATTGGTCAACGGATATATGACGGAATATTCTTCTATGAACTTCGGAATGTATATGTTCGGAGAATACGTTAATATGTTTATTTCCAATGCTTTAATTGCTACATTGTTCTTCGGAGGATTTAATTATCCTGGAATCAATTGGGTAACTGAAAACTGGGGAGAAAATGTTGCTGGAATTTTGAGTATTCTTTCCATCTTAGGAAAATCGGTTATAGGAATTGTAATTTTTATGTGGATTCGTTGGACGATACCAAGATTCCGCTACGACCAACTGATGCACCTCGGCTGGAAAACTTTAATCCCATTGGCACTCATCAATCTAATTATTACAGGAGGTGTAATTTTATTAGTAGGAGCATAAGGATTTAGAAAATATTGAATAAAGAAAATCGGTCATACGATTCATTAATAAAAGTGAAATTTTGAAGGTGTTTTGCAAAAGCATCTTAAACAAAATAAATTAGAATGAAACTTACAAACAGGTCAAAAGTAGTCTCGAATAAGAAGATGACCTTTATGGAAAAAATCTACCTTCCCGCTATCGTAAAGGGAATGGGGATTACCATGAGGCACGCTTTGGAGGGCTCAAAAGGAAAAGTTTTTTCTTATCCAGAAGTAGAAAAACCAAGAGCCAAAGTATGGCGAGGGCAACACGTCCTAAAACGTGATGAGGAAGGTAGAGAAAGATGTACAGCCTGCGGACTGTGTGCCGTAGCCTGCCCTGCCGAAGCGATAACTATGACTTCTGCCGAAAGAAAATCGGAAGAAAAAAATCTGTACCGAGAAGAAAAATATGCCTCTACATACGAAATTAATATGCTGAGATGTATCTTCTGTGGAATGTGCGAAGAGGCTTGTCCTAAATCTGCTATTTACCTTACGGATAGATTGGTAGATGTACAAACCAACCGAGGCTCTTTTATCTATGGTAAAGATAAATTGGTAGAAGATATCAACAATCGTATAGATGTAAGTGAAAGACAGAGTGAACTACAAAAAAATGCAGTGAAATAATGGAACAGATATTATTTTTTATAGTAGCAGCTATTGCCATTATCAGTGCGATTTATTTTGTTTTGGCAAAAAGCCCAATGTATGCTATTCTTTCGCTTATCGTAACTATGTTTTCTATTGCGGGAATGTATGTTTTGCTCAATGCACAGTTTTTGGGTGTGGTACAAGTTATCGTATATGCGGGAGCAATTATGGTTTTATTCCTGTATATTTTGATGATGCTGAACCTGAACAAAGGCGATGAAAGTAGCAAAAATATAATGATGAAAATCATCGGTTTTTTCAGTGCTGGGATTTTATTTATTGGTATGCTGGGAGCATTTCGTGGTGTAAACAATGCTGTTGCCGACGAAGGTGTAGATTATAGTGTTGGTTTAACCGAAAACTTGGGAAGACTTTTGTTTAATGAATATGTATTGCCGTTCGAGTTGGCTTCAATTCTTATTTTAGCCGGGATTGTTGGTGCAGTACTAATAGGAAAAAGAGATTTATAACAATGGGAGATGTAAATACATTTATACAAAGTGTACCTTTAAGCTACTTTATCGTGCTATGTTCTGCACTATTTTGCTTAGGGGTTTTGGGAGTTCTTCTCAGAAGAAATGCCATCATTATATTAGGTTGTGTGGAGTTGATGCTAAACTCTGTAAATCTTTTATTAGCCGCATTTTCCAGTTACAAAGGAGATGCTAACGGGCAGATTTTGGTGTTCTTTATTATGGTAGTTGCCGCAGCAGAAGTTGCCGTAGGATTGGCAATTATTGCAATGATGTACCGAAATACAAAATCTGTGGATGTTAGTTTTTTTAATAAATTAAGAGGATAAAAAGATGGAGAATTTAATTTTTGCAATCATACTTTTACCGCTTGCAGGTTTCCTTATCACAGGACTTTTTGGGAAAAATCTTCCTAAAAATATAGTAGGAGGCATTGCAACGTTGGCTGTTTTCGCATCTTTTAGTATTGCAGCTTATTTGTTTTTAAATTTTAATAAAGAATCTCAACCCGTTATTGTAAAAGCATTTGAATGGTTTCGAGTGAATGGGATGCAAGTGAACTTTGCCTTCCAAATCGACCAACTTTCTCTGATGATGATTATGATTATCACAGGAATTGGCTCGCTTATTCACCTCTACTCCATCGGTTATATGCATACGGATAAAGGCTTTCATAGGTTTTTTGCTTACCTCAACCTTTTCGTATTTTCTATGTTGCTTTTGGTTATGGGTAGCAATTACCTGATCCTATTCATCGGTTGGGAAGGCGTAGGACTTTGCTCTTATTTGCTTATTGGTTTTTGGTATCAAAACAAAGAATACGGCAAAGCCGCAAGAAAAGCCTTCATTATGAACCGTATTGGGGATTTGGGATTATTGATTGGTATTTTTATGATTGCCTATCAGCTGAATGCCATAGATTATCTTTCTGTACAGCAAAATGCAACTAAATTCGATATGGATAGTAATATCGTTATCTTTATCTGTGCGGCATTATTTATAGGAGCAATCGGTAAATCGGCACAAGTTCCGCTTTACACTTGGTTACCCGATGCAATGGCTGGTCCAACTCCTGTATCTGCACTTATCCACGCAGCTACAATGGTAACAGCGGGTATCTATTTAGTAGTTCGTTCCAATTTCCTTTACACAATTGCACCTACGGTACAAGATGGGATTTTGTTCATCGGATTGCTGACCGCTCTTTTAGCAGCATTCTACGCTTTAAGACAAAATGATATTAAAAAAGTATTGGCATATTCTACCGTTTCTCAACTTGGGTTTATGTTCGTAGCATTGGGAGTTGGGGCTTATACAGCAGCAATGTTCCACCTGATGACTCACGCTTTTTTCAAAGCATTATTGTTCTTAGGTTCGGGTTCTGTAATCCACGCAATGAGTGGCGAACAAGATATGCGTTTTATGGGCGGACTAAAAAAATACATTCCAACCACACATTGGACTTTCCTTATCGGGACATTTGCCATCGCAGGAATGCCATTATTTTCGGGAATGATTTCTAAGGATGAGATTTTAGTACATACTTTTGCTAAAAGCCCTGTTTTCTGGGGAATATTATTTGCAATTGCAGCAATGACGGCAACTTATATGTTCCGTTTATATTATCTAACATTCCATGGAAAGTTTAGAGGAACGGAAGAACAAAAGCACCACTTGCACGAAAGTCCACTGAATATGACTTTGCCACTTATGGTTCTTGCAGGGCTTTCCGTTGTTGGCGGTTTCATCAATTTGCCTCACTTCATTGCTCATGGTGAATATTCAAAACTAAACCAATGGCTGAAACCTGTTCTTACCGAACAAAGTTTTTCGCAAATGGAGGCCAATATTGCAGGTATAAGCCACACTACGGAATATATACTATTAGCCGTAACTATTGCAATGTTCTTCGCTGTTTGGTTTATCGTGAAAAATATTTATGTGAACAAAAAGAAACTTGCACTCGCAGAAACAGAATATACAGGCTGGGAAAAACTCTCTGCTAAGAAACTTTATATTGATGAACTTTACAATGCTTTATTTGTAAAAACTGCCGAAGGCTTTGGGCGTGCAGGAAAAATGTTTGACAAAAATGTACTGGACAAAGTGGTGAATTTTGTTGGTGAAGGTGCAGAAGACAGCGGAAAATCTATGAAGCGTCTTCAAAATGGAAATGTAGAAAATTATGTTCTGGTAATGTCTTTGGCTATCGGAATTATATTGATTGTTAACTTTATATTTAACTAATAATGTCGTATCATCTATTAACATTATTACTTTTGCCTCTTGTAGGTTCGGGGTTATTATTTGCCTTCAAAGGTAAATCGGGAAAATATTTAGCATTAGGAGTTGCTTTGGTGCAAATGCTGATTACGTTTTGCATACTCTTTGGTTTCGATAGCAAGCCAACAGTGGATAGCGTATTGCAACACGAGATAAATTATCCTTGGTCGCAATTCATCAAAAGTTCGCTACACTTCGGGATAGACGGTATGGGAATGCTGATGCTTTTGCTAACCAATGTTTTGGTGCCAATCATCATCGTATCTTCTTACAACGAAACCTTTAATTACAGAAACTCTTTCTATGCCTTAATTTTATTAATGCAATTTGGATTAGTTGGTGTATTTACAGCATTAGACGGACTTTTGTTCTACATCTTCTGGGAAGTAACTCTTATCCCGATTTGGTTGATTGCAGGACTTTGGGGACAAGAAAACAAACGTTTCGAGTTCACTACAAAATTCTTCGTTTATACATTCGTAGGTTCGTTGTTTATGTTAGGGGCATTTGTGTATCTTTACCAATACGCTCCATCTTTTGCGGTAACGGATATGTACAATGCAGACCTAAACATTACCCAACAAACTGTGGTATTTTGGTTTATCTTTTTCGCTTTTGCGGTAAAGTTACCTGTATTCCCATTCCATACTTGGCAACCCGACACTTACACCTATTCGCCAACACAAGGCACAATGCTATTATC
>JAUNTR010000015.1:12273-22332 GCA_030538575.1 Cruoricaptor ignavus
GTTGGTTTGTTCTATTGTGCGGATATTCTTTACAAAAGATTTGGCACGAGAGATATTAACCAAATGGGAGGCTTGGCAAAAGTTGCTCCTAAATTTGCCATATTGTTTTTGGTCATCCTTTTGGGTTCTCTTGGTGTTCCTTTAACCAATGGTTTCATCGGAGAATTTATCCTTCTAAAATCGGTTTTCGATTTTAATATTTTAGCAGCTATCGTTGCAGGGATAAGCATTATTTTAGCAGCAGGATATTTGCTAAGATTTTATGGTAAAACAATGTTTACAAAAGGTAATGAAGATGTTTTGGCAAATGCCAAAGACTTGTCTGGTGCAGAGTTTTCTGTATTGGCAAGCATTGTAGTTTTTGTAATACTTTTCGGTTTGTTTCCTCAACCAATCATAGAATTGGTGAGCAGCCCACTGAAATTTATTTACCAATCTATGTTGAACTAAAAAATAATTGTACAGCATTTTTCATTTAATCAAAGTAAAAAATGCTGACGAAAAAAATAAAAGAATTTAGAATTTTGAGTAACAAAAATCTCAAACCTCAAATCTCAAACTTACTATAATGAGTGTTTTAATTATTGTATTTATTACAGCAGTAGCCGCATTATTTTCCGGCGTTTTCAACCAAGGGAAATATGCCCGATATATTGGTATTACAGGGCTTTTGGTTGCTTTGTTTGTATCTTTTATGCCAGATGCAGAGTTCTTCCATCAATATCGGAATATGTTCGATTATAGTTCGAACACTGCTTTGTTTACCAGGATTTCCTTAGTGGTTACTTTGCTTATTTTCTTCATCGGAGGATTTGCATTAAGCAATCACAGGTCGCATCAGTCCGAACTTTATGCCCTAATGCTTTTTGCTCTTACAGGGAGTATTGTTTTATTCGGATACCAAAATTTGGTTACTCTATTCATCGGTATCGAAATTCTATCTATACCACTTTATGTAATGGCAGGAGCGAATAAAACGGATTTGCGTTCCAATGAGGCTTCCTTGAAATATTTCCTAATGGGCTGTTTTGCAACAGGTTTCCTACTAATGGGAATTACCTTAGTTTACGGTTCGGCAGGTAGTTTTGATTTGTACGAAATACAGAATTTCGTAGAGCAATCTCCAAAAGATCTGATGTTGGTTTTGGGAGTTGTTCTTATAATGTCTGCTATGGCGTTCAAAGTAGCATTAGCCCCATTCCATATGTGGAGTCCTGATGTTTACCAAGGTGCACCTTCGCTCATCACAGCTTTTATGGCAAGTGTGGTAAAGATTTCTGGGTTCTATGCCTTCTTTTATTTAATGACTTCAACATTCCTTGATTTGTACAGCGAGTGGTTCAACATTCTGGGAGTAATGGTAATCATTACGCTATTGTTGGCAAATACGATGGGCTTGGCACAAACCAATGCTAAAAGAATGTTGGCGTATTCTTCGGTTTCGCATGCTGGTTACATTGCTTTGATATTTTTCGGGATTAATAGCCTTTCGACTTACAATTTAGCATTCTACCTATTTGCTTATTCATTAGCTACAATCGGGGTATTTATGTCTTTAATTTGGGTTGAAAAAATAAAAAGAGAAACCTCTTATGAAGCCTTCAAAGGCTTGGCAAAAACAGAACCATTATTGGCAACGGTTTCTGCAATATCTATGTTATCTATGGCAGGAATTCCTCTTACAGCAGGGTTTATGGGGAAATTTGCACTATTTTCTCAAGCAGTAAATGGTGCGGTATTTTTGGTACTTGTTGCAATTTTGGGTTCTGCAATATCCATTGCATATTATCTAAGGTTGATTATTGCAATGTTCTTCTTCAAAGAAAGTAGCTTCAAAACTTCGGAAAAAGTCTCTCTTACTTACAATATTATTGCGGTGTTTATTATCGTAGCAATTATTGTTTTGGGTATTTTCCCAGATGTATTTGCAATGCAATTTGTATCTACAAACTAAGATTTATCCTATAAAAAATGTAAAACGTAGCCAAAAAATTGGTTGCGTTTTTTTATGAATGAAATGATTAAATTTGCTTTCTAAACCATATTTAAGAATTTGGAAACGATAAAAACCTATTTTGAAAGTCCTGTAAAAGTTGTTTTCTGTTTCGAGAAATATCTGAAAACTTTAGCTGAAAATACAACTGACGGAAGAAAAAAAGCATTGCTAAAGCAATACCAAAATATCCCCGAACTGAAAAATGGTTCGGATAAAATTGCCGATTTGGAAAAACACAAAGATTTTATTTCCGAAATCTTAGAAGATGTTTTCCCAAAAATATTAACTGATAACGAAATAAAAGCCGTAAGTTTTCCGCTTTGCGATTATACCTTTAATTACACCAATAGGTTCAAAAAAATATTAGAAGACGGTAAAACCTCCTTCAAAATAAATATTGAGGATATAAATGAAGACGAGTTCTATATCTTCAATTGTTGTTTTATTTTGCAGAAAATATATGGTGTACAATTTATGAGCAGTTTTTCTACATCGTTCCAGGCAAGAGATAAAGAGGGAATTTTGCGACATTACAAAATTTCTATTAATGTAGATTTTGCAGAAGTTTTACCTACAGAAAAATCCCAACCGATTACACAAGAAGATATTGATGAGCTAAGAAATAATTTTGATGATATGGCACTTTGGAAAAAGAAATTCCCGCCAGAATCTTGGTTGATGAAAGGGTTTGCCATCATCTCTCTTACCGATACCACTTCTGACACAGCTTTGTCTCACCTAAAATCTGTATTATTGGGAATAAATATCCAAAGTGTTGAACCAAATGCAGATGTTATAGATGCCTTTGTTTCTTACTACAATATCCCAGACATCAATATCGGTTTTATTCCCTATGATGAAAAGAATAGTAGGTTTAATGAAAGTTTAGTTCCCGAAAAAAATATGTCGCAGTTTGTACTCGATTACTGGAAGAAAACAAATACCGAAGACCGACAAATTGCAGTGCAACACATTCTGTACAATCCAAAACCTTTTTTGGTTGCGGATATTTATAAACTGGAGGAAGATGCCAAACAACATCCTGTTTACAACACGCTTATCAAGAAAAATATTAATAGCTTTATCATTCTTCCCATCGTGGAAGACAATCAGCTGTTGGGCATTATGGAAATCAGTTCCCAAACGCCAAACACGATGAATGCCATAACGCTGAAAAAATCTGAGCAGCTTTTGCCTTTTCTCCGAAACACCATCCTAAGATTCAAATCTGAGATAGAAAATCGTACAGAAGCCATTATACAAAGAGAATATACCACAATACACCCAAGCATTAGATGGCGTTTTCGGGAAGAAGCCGAACAGGTATTAGATGCCGAAATACGCAACCAACAATATAAACCAAAAGAAATTATTTTTAAAAATCTGCATCCTTTTTTCGGACAAATAGATATTGTTGCTTCCTCCATAAAAAGAGAAAAAGCCATACTAAAAGATATGCTGAAACAACTAAAATGGCTGAAAAACTTCTTTGAAAAAAATAAAAATACCGATTCGGAAAAGTATATCTTCGCAATAGATTCTTATCTAAAAGAAATAGAAAACGACCCTGAAAGCAGACAACAGGAGAGATTTCTGCTTTTCATTAATTACCAAATACATCCGTTTATAACCGCCAATTATGAGCCAAATATCTTTGCTGATTATTTCTCTAAACTAAACACAAAAAACAACCTGCTCACAACAGAGCAAGATAAATTAGATTTGACTATAGATACGCTAAACACCGCACTATCGGTAGAATTGCAAATGGCAGAACAAAAGGCACAAGAGATATTTCCTAATTATTTTGCTTATCTAAAATCGGATGGAATTGAGTACAATCTTTTGGTCGGAGAAAGCATTGCTCCCAAACAAGGTTTCAGTAGCGAGTTGCTCCCGAAATTCAAACTTTGGCAGTTGGAAACCATTTTCGGTGCGATGGATTTATTTAATAAAATAAAACCAACACTGCCCTATCCTATTACTGTTGCAGGGTTAACTTTGGCGTATAACGAAGTTATCGGTATGAAATTTCGTATGGACGAAAAACGCTTTGATATAGAAGATGCGGCAAGCTCCCGATACGAAATCATAAAAAAAAGATTGGAGAAAGCATTGATAAAAAATACAACCGAAAGGCTAACGCAAGCAGGAAAAATTGCCATTGTTTACCTCAGTGAAAATTCTAAGGAAGAATACCTTTCCTTAATAAAAATGATTGAAAAAAAATTGGGCAAAAATATAATGATTGAAAACTTGGAAATAGAAAACCTGCAAGGCATTACGGGATTAAAAGCCTTGAGGATTTCTGGTTTCTAAAAATGTTTTTATATACTTTTGAAGGCGACAACAAAGGCAATAACCGAAGTGATGATACCTGCCATAAATATCTTGTAAGTAATGCTGAGTAGCCTATACTTGCGATCCAAAACGCCACCTAAAGAATGTAAATCTTGGATTAATGTATCATAAAGATAAGGCTTATCCGAAAGCATATCTCGCATTGCGGGTAGAAACTCATTCAACTTCAATTGATTGAAATTTCCAAAGAATAAGAGATTAACTTTTCGAGCATCTATATCTGCTTTGGTAAACTTGTTTTTAGTAACATTGGGTTTGGTAGAAAGTATGGCGAAAATAATGGTTACTACACTAAATGCGACCAAAATAAAGGTAGGAATCACAAGATGTGCATTGCCCGGAGAATCCAATTTCGGTACTAAAACAGACAAACAAACCGAGATGATAATTGCATTTACAGAGAGTAGAATGTTGGCTTTTGTATCTGCAATATTGCTTAGTCTGGTGTGGTTGTTCAGCGTAACACGAAACATGGTATCCACACTTCTATCGGTTTTCAGGAGTTTATTTTCTTCCTTTTGTTCAGATTTTTCTTCTGCATTTTGTTTCTTTTGTTCCAATCTCTGTTCTATAATACGGATGTTATCTTGCTTCACCAATTCCCAATTTTCTTTTGCAAAATCGGTATGATAACTGTGCAAATTTTTCAGTAAGTTTAGGTTTTCTTTATCCCATTTTTTATTAGTAAAAACTCTACAACCAGTAAGTTCCCATTCTCGCCTTAGCAAAGCCGAAATGGTTGGATAATCTACATTCCCAAAATGAGCCGTATCGGCATCTTTCAAAGCTTTTTCTAAAAAATTACTTGGCAAAGAACAAAGTTTGGTAGATAATATAAGTGTCGCAACATCCGAAATATATTGCTCGTCTTTACCCTCTTGTCGTAGGAAATCTGTCATTATTTTCGCACTTTCTTCCTCGTGGTTTTCGGCGTTTACCGTATAACCGCTATCGTGAAACCAAGCTGCTAAAATTGCCTTTTCTCTATCTTCGGGAGAAAGTTCTTGTACAGAATCCAATATAGTTTCCAGAGAGTTTAAAACGAAACTTGTGTGTCGGAAATTATGATACACATATTCCGAAGATAGCTTATCTTTGTACAAATTTTCAACAAAACTTTTTGCTTTTAATGAAAGACTCATTTATTACTTTTTTTTCAAAGTCCAAAATTATGAAATTCTTTAATATAAATTCTATTCTCGGTATTCTTATTTCTCTTTTGTGGTTACAATCTTGTGCCAGCTATAAACTGCAAAAAGGCAAAGACCTGAATGAATCTGTGGATTACAGTTCGCCGATTTCTCACCAGATGTTCCTTATCGGAGATGCAGGAAATGCCGATGAACCACAAGCCTTGCAAACTTTGGCTTTCCTAAAAAACAAGCTGGATTCTGCGGACAAAAACTCAATGCTGATTTTTTTAGGAGATAATATTTATCCTTTGGGAATGCCGAAAAAATCTTCGAAGGATTATCCTCTTGCGAAAATAAAATTGGAAAACCAATTGGCAATTACCAAAAACTACAAAGGTAAAACATTGGTTATCCCAGGAAACCACGATTGGTATCACGGTCTGAAAGGTTTGCAAGCACAAGAGGAAGCCGTAATAAAATACTTGAAAGACAAAAAATCTTTCCTCCCGAAAAGCGGTTGCCCAGTAGAAACAATAAATATAAATAACGATATAAAACTGATTGCGATAGATACGCAATGGTACGTTACGGATTGGAATAAAGAACCGAACATCAATAAAAATTGTGAGATTACAACACGGTTTGATTTTCTTACCGAATTGGATAGCCAAATAAAGAAAAATCAAAATAAAACGATTGTTATCGCACTGCACCATCCTGTAATTACGGCTGGTAATCATGGGAATTTCACTTCTTTGCGAGAGCAATTATTTTTATTCAACAAAAATATTCCTCTGCCAATTGTTGCCACTTTTATTAATGTTCTGAAAAATGCTTCTGGAGCAAGCAATGCAGACCTTAGCAATAAACATTATACCGAGTTGGCAAATAGTATAAAAAACCTTATCCAAAATAATGAAAATGTAATCCTAATTTCGGGGCACGATCACAATTTGCAGTATTTGGAAGAAGGCAATATAAAACAAATCCTAAGTGGTGCAGGCTCTAAAACCAATCCTGTAACATTGATAAATGAAACGGATTTCTCCTACGGAAAAAGCGGTTTTGCTATTCTTAATTTTAGGGAAAATGGGAGTGCCGATACCGAGTTTTACAGCACGCAAGATAATCAATTAAAAAAACTAAGCCACATTGCTGTACTAAAACCTGCACAAAATAAAGTGGAAAATTTACCTTTACAAAATTTCCCTAAAACCTATACAGCAACCGTTTACGAAGAAAAAGATTATAAAAAAAGTAAATTTTATGAATGGCTCGCAGGCAAGCATTACCGCAAATATTACGGAACAAAAATAGAAGCCCAAACTGCTGTTTTAGATACATTGTATGGCGGACTAAAACCCTTGCGTGCAGGTGGCGGAACACAATCTAATTCTTTAAGGCTGATAGATAAAGACGGACAAGAGTTCACAATGCGTGCCTTGAAAAAAGATGCACAACGTTTCCTAAACTCTGCTATATTTACCACTAATTCTTTTGGACAGCAATTTTCGGGTTCTTCGGTAGAGAGTATTGTACAAGGATTCTATACCACAAACCATCCTTATACACCGTTTTCTGTAAACAATTTATCGGAGAAAATTGGCATCTTGCACAGTAACCCAAAACTGTTTTATGTGCCAAAACAAAATGCTCTGCAACAGTATAATCAAAATTATGGTGATGCTCTTTATATGATAGAAGAACGGTTTTCTTCCGACAAAAAAACATTATCCCAATTGGATAATGCAACGGATATAAGCAACACGATGGATGTTATGGCAAATCTGAAAAAATCGGAGAAATACGAGGTGGACAAAAATCTCTACATACGCTCCAGACTATTCGATATGCTTATCGGTGATTGGGACAGACACCAAGACCAATGGAAATGGGCAGCCTACGAAACCGATAACAAAACTATCTACAAACCAATCCCAAGAGATCGTGACCAAGCTTTTGTAAAATACGATGGTTTCTTCTTGAAGTTTCTTATCCGAAGCATCCCAATGATGAAACATATGTGGTCTTTTGAACATCAAATAAAAAACCTGAAACTCAATAATAATTCGGGCTATCCTTTGGACCTTATCTTTGCTAAAAATGCCAATGAACAAGATTGGATTTCCCAAGCCAAATACATACAAAACCACCTAACGGATGAGGATTTGAAAGAGGCTTTCCTAAATTTACCTAATGAAGTGAAAGATGAAACCATAACCGAAATTATAGAAAAACTAAAATCTCGAAGAGATGATTTACCAAAATATGCAGCAGAATATTACCGAATTTTGCAGAAAAAAGTACCACTTGTAGGAACTGATAAAAAAGATAAATTTGTGATTACAAAATCGAAAAACGATATTTTGGTAGAACAATTTTTAGTGAAGAAAAATAGTGAAATCCTAATGTTTTCTAAATCTTATAATGATAAAGAAACCAAAGACATTTACATCTACGGATTGAATGATGACGACACTTTTATCGTAACAGGTAATGGTAATCCCAAAATAAATTTGAAACTTGTTGGCGGGCTAAACCACGATATTTATAAAATAGAGAAAGGCAAAAGAACTAAAATCTACGATTTTGCATCGCAGAAAAATACATACGAATTAGGCAAGGCAACCCGCAAATCTATTACCGATGATTATACGCTAAACACCTACCACTACAAAAGAATACAGCACAACTACAAAACCATTTTGCCAATGCTAAACTACAATCCAGATGATGGCGTAAAGATTGGTGCAACGGCAAACTATGTGGTGAACAATTTTATTACCGATCCTTTTTCGCAAAAGCATTCCATAAAGGCTAATTTCTACACTGCAACAAGCGGTTTTGAACTTGCTTATAATGGATTCTTCCGAAGAGCTTTGGGGCAATGGGATTTTAATTTAGATGCTCGTTATACAACACCAGCGTTTAGCCAGAATTTCTTTGGACTTTCTAATGAAAGCGATTATGACAAGGAGGAGCAAGAAAGGTCTTACCACAGAACTAAGATTTCGCAACTGCATATTAGCCCATCGGTTTCCATCAGCAATTGGCTTAATTTCACCAACCGATTCCGATTAAATTTTGAAAACAATAATGTGGAAAAAACCGCCAATCGTTTTATTGCTATCACAGAGGATATAAATCCCGAAGTATTTGGTAATATGCAATTTGCAAGTGCTGATTATTCCTTAATCTACGAAAGTAGAAATAGCAGCTCCTTCCCTACTTTTGGGCTATTTATGCTACTGAATGGTAATTGGAGAACGAACCTTGGCAATTTCAATAAAAATTTTGTTACGCTACACGGCACGCTAAATATAGACCACAGAATAGACAAAAAAGGGAAATTGGTTTTTGGAAATTCTACCAATGCAAAATGGATAAATAATAATAACTTTGAGTTCTATCACGCAGCAAATATTGGTGGAAATAGAAACCTCCGTTCTTATAGGAATGAAAGGTTTTCTGGGCGTTCCTACTTTACCAATAGTTCGGATATTAGGCTAAACTTCGGAAAACTGAAAAATAAAGTTGCTCCCACAGATTACGGGATTTTTGCAGGATATGATTTTGGTAGAGTTTGGAATGATGACGAAAACTCCAGAAAATGGCATCAGTCTTTTGGTGGAGGCATTTGGTTTGGTGCATTAGAAGCTATTTCTGCACAAGCACAATATTTTTATGGTTCCGATGGTGGTCGGTTTTCCGTAGGATTTGGATTTGGATTTTAGAAGTTTTTAATAAAAAAGAGATGCCCGCAAAAGCATCTCTTTCTATTTTTTGCTACTACAAAGATAAACTGTAAATATTTCCACCTGTTTTTTTATTCCGTTCATCGGCAATTAGAAGTGTAGAATCGTCTTTAAAAACAATAGATTCTTTTTGCGAATTGTGATTTAGTTCTACCGTTTTTATCTGTACTTTATTAAAATTATCAGAATTAAATCCTGACAAAATATGTACATTTTTATGGCTGAGCAAAACGATTTTATCTTCTTTTGAATTAATGGTTGCTGCTGTAACCACCGCATCGTTATAACCGCCATCCAAGGTTATTGTTCCTACTTTTTGTGCTGCAAAATTACCCAACTGATTGGGAACTTTATACACGAACAAAGTACCATCAAAATCTTTGCTTCTGTTTTTAGTGAAAAGATAAAAATCGTTTTGGTAAACTACAAAAGCCTCACAATCGAACATTAATTCAGATTTTTTTGGTGGGAAACTTTTTTGCTCGGGATAGTAGAATGTTGTAGTTTGCAGAACATCTATTTGCTCCTGCGGATTTCTCAAATCTATTTTATATATTACTAAATCCTTTCTATCATTCTCATTATTTCCGAAATCGCCGATATAGGAAAATCCTTTTTTATCGGTGGTCAATTCTTCCCAATCTGTATTTACCGCATCGGTTATTTCCACCTCTTTTACCAACTTCCCCGAAATGGCAGAAATACCGTAGATTTTATTTTTATTTCCCTGGTCTTCCAATGTCCAAATTATTTTTTTATCAGAAGAAAGTGTCATCCCTGAAACTTCCTTTAAAGACTTTGGCAAAGAAAACTC
>JAUNTR010000283.1 GCA_030538575.1 Cruoricaptor ignavus
TTTTTGCTTTCTCGTGTTGAGATGGTGTATTGTATTTTATCAAAAACTTGGTAGAGTTCGGTTAGTTTCAGATTATCATTCGGGAAGATAAATTTATAAAGATAATCTTCGGGGAAATTATGGTTTTCCTCCAATTTTTCTTTTAATGAAATATAGAATTCTTCAGGAGATTTTCCATCGGAATCATTTATGGTATTTAGGTTGATATCGTTGTTCATTGAATTTAAAATTTGAATTAAGAATAGTAAACTTTTATTTACTTTTTTGCAAAGCATCTATTATTTGGAAAGAGTTTTGCTTCTCGTAATCCTCAATAATATTGAACATTCCGTTCACGAGTTGTTCGCTTGCCAATCGGCTGATGCTATTATTTCCACTATTTGCAGAATTATTATTTCCCAATAATCCACCGAGCAGATTATTGCCTTGCAGTGCGGTGTTCATCGTTTTTACAATACCAAATTCGTTTAGTTTTTCATTTACTTTTGGTTGTATTGCAACAATCAGTTGTTCTTGGGTTTTATCTTTCAGTAGTTGTGTTGCAGCACCTTTTCCACCATTGGCAATTTTGGTAATATCATCTGCGTTTAGATTGTTTACGGCATTGTTTAGTATTGGTTCAGAGATATTTACGGTATATGCAGCAGCTTGTGCAATGTAATCTTTACCTTGTGTTACGAGGTTTGGAGCAATTTTATCCAATGTATTATAAATGCCTTTCAGATTATCGGGTATTGCTTTGGTAATCAAATCGTTTTGTAAAAAAGCATTTTTGTTTCCGAAGATGTTTACCCCTTTGGAAATTCCACCCAAAAGGACTTGTTTTATTACGGCGATTCCCACGCTGGATGTTGCTACGGCTAAGCAAGAATGCGTTGTAGTTGCGACAGTGGCCACAGCAACTGAGGATACGAGTATGGTTTTTATTTTCATTTTTTAATGTTTGTTTAATTCGTTTTACGTTTCAAATATTAAGCCAAAGTTAATGCGAGATATAATGTAATTACCTTTAAAGTCGATAAATTTTAAATGAATTCTGTATTTTATGAAAAAAACGTAACTTTATCATCTTAAAAAAATATTATGACGGAAAAAGATAAAATGCTCGCAGGAAAACCATATTTAGCATTTGATAAAGAATTATTTTTAGAAAGGCAAAATGCGAAAGAATTATTGTTTGAAATCAATCATTTACCTCCTTCGGATTTAGAGAAAAGGAAAACTTTGTTCAAAAAATTATTAGGTAAAACCAATGGCAACTTTCATATAGAACAACCATTTTTTTGTGATTATGGTAATAATATAGAGGTTGGAAAGAATTTTTACGCTAATCATAATTGTATTATTTTGGACTGTGCAAAAGTAAAAATCGGAGATAATGTTTTACTTGCTCCCAATGTTTCGCTTTTCACGGTTGGGCATCCGATTGATGCTGAAAAACGCAATGAAGGTTGGGAATACGCATTTCCTATAACGATTGGCAACAATGTTTGGGTTGGTGGGAATACGGTGATTAATGCTGGAATTACGATTGGTGATAATGTTGTTATTGGTTCGGGAAGTGTTGTTACCAAAGATATTCCTGCAAATACACTTGCAATGGGAAATCCTTGTCGAGTGTATCGTGAGATTACCGAAGAAGACAAAAAATATTATTTCAAAAAGTTGGAGTTCTAATTAAGTGTTATTTTCTGTAAAATCTTAGAAAAACAAAAATCTATATTTTCAATTCTCAATAAAAAAAACTATTTTTGTACATCTAAAAAAGTGAAAATGAATACCTATAAAAATCCGTTGGAAGAACGCTATTCCAGTGCAGAAATGTTGTTTAATTTTTCGCACGACAACAAATTCCAAAATTGGAGAAAACTGTGGATTGCTCTTGCTGAAATAGAAAAAGATTTGGGATTGGATATTTCCGATGAGCAAATACAGCAGCTGAAAGACAATGCCGAAAATATAGATTACGCTAAAGCTGCGGAATACGAAAAAAAATTCCGACACGATGTTATGGCACACGTTCACGCTTATGGGGATGTGGCTCCGCTGGCAAAACCTATCATTCATTTGGGGGCAACTTCCGCTTTTGTAGGCGATAATACAGACCTTATCCAAATGAGAGATGGTTTACTGATTCTTCGTAAACAATTGGTGAATGTCATTAAAAATCTATCCGATTTTGCATTGAAATACAAGGATTTACCAACACTTGGTTTTACTCATTTTCAACCTGCACAATTAACGACAGTTGGCAAAAGAGCCACGCTTTGGTTACAATCTTTAATTTTAGATTTCGAAGAATTAGAGTTTTTCTTGGAGACATTGAGATTTCGTGGAGTGAAAGGAACAACAGGAACAGCCGCCAGTTTCTTAGAACTTTTCAATGGAGATTATGATAAGGTAAAACGCTTGGACAAAGAGCTTTCTACAAGATTTGGCTTCGAGAAAGTTTTTGGTGTTTCGGGACAAACTTATGACAGAAAAATAGATGCTAAGGTTGTCGCTTTATTATCGAATATTGCACAATCTGCCCATAAATTTACGAATGATTTAAGGCTTCTTCAAAACCTTAAAGAAATAGAAGAACCGTTTGAGAAAAACCAAATTGGCTCATCTGCAATGGCTTACAAACGAAATCCGATGCGTTCCGAAAGAATAGGAGCGTTGGCGAAATATGTAATGTCTTTATCTTCCAGTTCTGCTATGGTAGCTGCAACGCAATGGTTTGAGAGAACTTTGGATGATTCTGCAAATAAGCGTTTAACAATTCCTCAATCATTCTTAGCAGTTGATGCAATTTTATTAATTTGGAATAACATCCTCAACGGAATTGTGGTGTATGAAAATAGAATCAATAAACATATTATGGATGAATTGCCGTTTATGGCAACAGAATACATCATTATGGAAGAAGTAAAAGCGGGAGGAGATAGACAAGAAATCCACGAAATTATCCGTGTACATTCTATGGAAGCCAGCAAAAAAGTGAAAATGGA
>JAUNTR010000284.1 GCA_030538575.1 Cruoricaptor ignavus
AAAGGTTGAGACTAAGGATAGTTCTATTTTATCCAGTGAAAATATTGATAATGAGGAAACTAACGCTTTAATCGAAAATAAAATTGAAGAGGAAATTCAGGTTGAGGCAGAGGCTGAGGTTGAGGCAAAGGTTGAGACTAAGGATAGTTCTATTTTATCCAGTGAAAATATTGATAATGAGCAAACTAACGCTTTAATCGATAATAAAATTGAGGAGGAAAGTAGTGAAGAATTGAGTTTTCATAATACGGATAGTTTTTTACCAAATATAACTCCTATTTCAAAGGTTTCTACTCCGAAAGAAAACTATATTCCACCAAAAACCACCAACAAACACGAAGAGGAAATGAAACGCCTTATCGCAGAAGTGGAAGCAAAAATAAAAGCGAAAAAAGAACAACAGCGAACAGCGAACACATCAATTCAAATAACTGATAGTCAAGATTTAAAACCAAATTCCGAAATTAGTTTTGCAGAAACACAATCTTTTGATTTTAATGAAAAACCAAAACCTCAAGAGCCAGAAAAAACAATAGAAACCGAACCTATTCCTACCGAACAAAAATCGACTTGGAAACCAATGTCGGTTGTTACTCAAAAAACGGATGCATCGATTTCTTTAACAGAGGAAAAACCGAAAAGCGAAACCTCAATAGCTGTTTCCGAAGAAAAAACAGAGCAGGAACGCCCTGTTTTCAACGTATCATTCTTTGCCCAAAATGTATCGAAAATAGAGCCTGAAACCGATACTAAAACTGAAAAAGAAGAACCAGCAACGGAGGAAAGCAACGTACCGAAGTTTATAAACACTTGGCAAAACTGGCTGAATTTCGGCAAAAAAGATGAACAAACAAAAGAAGAAATAAAGGAAAAAGCGATAGAGAAATTTATTGAAAATGAACCCAAAATTTCTAAACTAAAAGAAGAAACCGAATTTGTCTTAAAAGAAAAAAACAACGATATTTCTCACCTAATGACGGAAACTTTGGCAAACCTTTATGCTACGCAAAAACTTTATACAAAAGCGATAAAGGCGTACGAAATCCTAACCAAAAAACATCCCGAGAAAGCTGAAATTTTCGCTACAAGAATTGAAGAAATAAAGCAACAAAGAGCAGGGAAATAATCTAAACCGCTACTCTATTTTATTAGTATTTTTAGTTTCCACTGCTTCTACTTCGATAATAGTTGTGGGCTGATTTTCAGTTTTATGAAAAAATTTTCTCATCATTTTTTTTCCTAAAACGATTACGAAAATTACCAAAACCAAAGCGGCTATTCCTGCAATAATTGGGGCAACCAATGCCAAAATAGATAAAGCTCCTGCACCCGCTGTTTCGGTAGTTGCCAATGTAGAGTTTCCTAATCCCGCTGTTGTTGCGGTAGATGCCACACGAGTTCCTGCGAAACCAGAACTTATGGTTGCTGCCGTTCCGCCACCTGCAATTAGTGCCAAAGCCCATTGCGAAAAAACACCAATATCTGCAAATTGGCTCGCAAATAAGACAGAGCCTGCTATTGTTGCCAAAGGAATCGTCATCGTATCCAAAAGGTTATCTACAACTGGGATATAATACGCCAAAATTTCTACCACCATCGCAATTCCTGTTGTGATAAGTGCGGGCAATCCTGCTAACCATTGGAAACTTTCGCTCATAGGAATCCAACCCATATAAGATGCTAAACTGACAGCAAACATCGGTAAAAACACACGAAAGCCTGAAGCAGCTGCCAAACCAATACCAATAAAGGCACTTAGAAAATAGGAAAGATACGGAATATCATTTAGCATTTTATATTTATTTTTTATGATGGATAAGCAAAAAGTATGCAAAATAAAATTGCTCCGTTGTGAGAATTATCTATTTTTGTTTAGAATAGTTTCAAAAAAATGATAAAAAAACTGCATAGAGATTACTGCATAATAAAATTCAGAAATTTGCCCTTACAGCATTGTGATAAGGAAACTAATTCCGACATCTTCTATACTCCAAAACATAAAGGATTTTATTGGATTAAATTACCTGATTCTAAGAAAGATGGCTCAAAACAATTAATTAGCGAACTTATTAAACTTATGGGCAATTTAAAAATTAATCATCTGATTTTTTTAGATGAAATCAATAAACCTTGGATTTCAAAATTGACAGCCGAACGAACCAACTACAAAAAATTAATAAAAGCTTTGGAATATTTTAAATTTAAAAAAATATGGACAAAATTTAATGGTGGGATTTTCGTTAGCAAAGATTGTTGGAAAGATTTCCTCACCCATTTTTATACGATTACTAAATGTGATAGTTCATTTTTTTATTACAATTTTATAGATGAAAAACAAAACATAATCTTCCATATTCACTACTCAGGAGAAATAAACATAATAACATTAAACAGCGAAATAGATTCTATATTTTTAAACCAAATAAAGAATACTAAATTTATTGACTGCGATAGAGTAAACACCAACAAGATTATTAAGTAAAATCTACTAAAAAAACAAATTAATATGAAACAAATTGAAATTCCTCTAAGTAAAAAGAAACTCACTTTGATACTGATGGGTTCTATCGCATTTGTAATTCTTGGGTTTTGGTTTATGCTCAATCCTCCGAAGGGTAATGCAACATTTGCTTTTATAATAGGGATTTTTGCGGTTTTATTTTTTGGCCTAACTGCAATAATCTCTCTTCGAAAAATCTTGGATAGAAAATCAGGATTAATCATCAATGAAAAAGGAATTATCGACAATTCGAGTGGTGTATCAGTAGGATTAATCCGATGGGATGAGATACAAAATATTAAAACTCTACAAGTAACTGGACAAAAATTTTTGATATTAATTCTAAATAATCCAGAGAAATATCTGAATAAAGTAACCAATCCCATGAAGCGAAATCTAATGAGTTTGAACTACAAAAGTTATGGCTCGCCTATTAGTATTTCGGCTAACTCATTGCAAATCAGTTTTAATAAACTTCATCAATTACTACTTG
>JAUNTR010000285.1 GCA_030538575.1 Cruoricaptor ignavus
ATATTTCTGTGCAGAGAACCATAGAGAAACAACTGTAGCCAAAAAGGCAAAAAAAATCGATTTTTTCATAATTAATATAATTTAGAGATTTGTTATATTTAAAGAATATTTTGTGTGCTTGCTAAATTATAAAAATTATTTGATATTTATTAATAAAAATTTTAATATTTTTAATCAATGATTGATTTACGATAATTAAAGGCTTGGGATTTACCCACCAATCATCTTCTTTATGGCATTCAGTTTCATTAATGCCTCGATTGGCGTGAGCGTATTGATGTCGATTTTTGTGAGTTCCTCTCGGATGTTTTCCAAAACTGGGTCATCTAACTGAAAGAAGGAAAGTTGCAGATTTTCTTCGGTTACTTTTTTTACTTTTTCTTTGGGGGAATCGCTTCTTCGGTCTTCCAAAGTTTTCAGGATTTCATTTGCTCGGTTCACAACTTTGGACGGCATTCCTGCCAATTTTGCCACGTGAATCCCAAAACTGTGTTCACTTCCGCCAGAAACCAATTTCCGCAGGAAAATAATATTTCCCTTATTCTCTTGAATGGTAACGTGGAAATTTTTTATCCGCTCAAAATTCAGCGTCATTTCGTTCAATTCGTGATAATGTGTGGCGAAAAGTGTTTTGGCTTGAGTTGGATGCTGATGCAGATATTCCGCAATCGCCCAAGCAATGGAAACACCATCGTAAGTAGAAGTTCCACGACCGATTTCATCCAATAAAATCAAACTTCTTTCCGAAATATTATTCAGAATATTGGCGGCTTCATTCATCTCCACCATAAATGTGGATTCGCCTGCGGAAATATTATCGGTTGCTCCAACTCTGGTAAAAATTTTATCTAAAACTCCAATTTCTGCGTGTTTTGCGGGAACAAAACTTCCGATTTGTGCCAATAAACAAACCAATGCCGTTTGCCGAAGAATGGCAGATTTACCCGCCATATTTGGTCCCGTTACCATAATAATTTGCTGAGAATCTTTATCCAAAAAAATATCGTTCGGAATGTATTTTTCTCCCAAAGGCAAAGCATTTTCAATAATCGGATGTCGGGCTTCTTTCAAATCAATAGCGAAACCATCGTTCAGAATTGGCTTTGTATAACTTTCAGAAACAGCAAGTTCGCTCAATCCAATCGCAACATCCAACTGTGCTATGATTTTGGAGTTGTCCTGAATTTGATCGATATAGTTCATCACATTCTCGCAAACTTGTCGGTACAACTGATGCTCCAAAACCGAGATTTTTTCTTCCGCTCCCAGAATTTGCGTTTCGTAATCCTTGAGTTCTTCGGTAATGTATCGTTCGGCATTTACCAAAGTTTGCTTACGAATCCACTCTTCGGGAACTTTATCTTTGTGCGTATTCCGAACTTCGATATAATAGCCAAACACATTATTGAAATCTATTTTCAGCGAAGAAATTCCAGTGCGTTCAATTTCACGTTGGCACATTTCGTCCAAAAAATTTTTGCCTTTGGATTGCAGATTTCTCAATCTGTCCAGTTCTTCGGAAATATTTTCTTTAATCACGTTTCCTTTGGATAAATTCACGGGAAGTTCCTCATTCAGGTGATTTTGCAGAAAATCTATCAGTTCCGAAAGGTCAATCAGCGGTTGCAACCAAGCCAAAACATCGTGATGCGGATGCAGTTTTTCTTTTATTTCTTTTATCGAAATTAAACTCTGACGGAGATAACCGAATTCTTTCGGTGAAAGTTTTTCGGCTGCCAATTTCCCCATTAATCTATCGAGGTCGGAAATGGTTTTCAGAAGATTCTGAATTTCATATTTCAGCAGATCTTCATTATTAAAAAACTCAATTAAAGATAATCTTCGGTTGATGTCGTTTACGTTTTTTAGGGGAAGAATTATTCTCCTTCGGAGCAATCTTCCGCCCATCGGTGTAGAGGTTTTATCAATAATATCCAAAAGGCTTTTCCCGTCTTTGTTCGATGGAAATACAATCTCCAAATTACGGAGTGTAAAGTTATCCATCATTAGAAAATCGTCTTGTGGAATCCTCTGAATTTTAGTAATATGCGAGATTAAATCGTGGTGCGTGTCTTCTACCAAATACGCAAAAATCGCTCCCGCAGCTGTGATTCCCAATTGCATTTCATTAATCCCAAAACCTTTTAAAGAATTGGTTTTGAAATGATTGGTGAGTTTTTCTAAACCATAGTTATATTGAAATGCCCAATCCTCTAATCGGAAAACATTTTTATTCTTTAATTGTAAGGGAATTTCTTTGGTTCTTTGGTATAAGATTTCACTCGGCTCGAAGGTGTGAACGATGTGCAAAAGTTTCTCTAAATTTCCCTCGGAAACCAAAAATTCTCCTGTAGAAATATCTACAAGTGCTATCCCATATTTCTCCTTTTCTTTATGTAAGGAGAGTAGGAAATTGTTTTGTTTGGAGGTTAAAACTTGGTCGTTGAACGTTACTCCTGGAGTTACCAATTCTGTTACGCCACGTTTCACAATTCCCTTTACCATTTTCGGGTCTTCCAATTGGTCGCAAATCGCAACACGAAGCCCAGCTCTCACAAGTTTCGGCAAATAAGAATCTATGGAATGATGCGGAAAACCAGCGAGTTCGATGTGCGAATCGCCATTGCTTCTTTTAGTCAGTACAATTCCCAAAATTTGAGAAGTTCTTACAGCATCTTGTCCAAAAGTTTCGTAAAAATCTCCTACACGGAACAAAAGTACGGCATCTGGATATTTCGCTTTGATGCTGTTGTATTGTGTCATTAGTGGAGTTTCTTTCTTTGCTTTTGCCATGTTTTGAGTTTTTTCAAGCGGTAAAAATACGAATATTATTGCCTATAAAAAAAGTTCGGCATAATAGAAAAATTCGGCTAAGAGCTTCTGACTTCATTGAAAATTCTTTTGTAAAGAACGTAAACCATTGCATTCCAAAAGGGAAAAGTGAAAATCGCACCAACGAAAGAAAATATTCCCAAATATT
>JAUNTR010000286.1 GCA_030538575.1 Cruoricaptor ignavus
AAATGCCAGAACGCATTGCATCCAACACTTTGGCAGACCGATTGGAAAAACTAACAGGCGAAGGAATGCTCGTAAAAACACGGAGCAAAAGAAATCGACTAATCTACCACTACAACATTACAGAGAAGGGTTTGGACCTAATTCCCATTATAAAAGCTGTGATAGATTGGTCTGAAAAATATCTGTACAAAGAGGAAGAAAAAAAAGAATTGACAGAAATAATGAATTTGATAAAAGGAAATATAAATTTTTCGTAAATTCTATTTCTCCGTAATTGCATTAAAATCCAAGAAATTTGAACTTAAACTGAACTGCAAAATTCTCATTGAATTTTGTAGTTTGGTAATATCCTATCCTATAGAAAAAACCGAGATTGAATCTGGAGCTCAAGAAATTATTCCATTCCAAACCTGCCTCTTGGTAAAGGCGATCCATTTTTTGGAACTGAAAATTGTGAACATCCAAGTTTTTTATATCCCCAATTATTCCTCGATAAACCACATCAAAACTGGAAACATTTTGTCCAAAACTTTTGAAATACCAAGGAATGCGATGGGTAATATAATAACCCGAAAATCGGTCGCTGTAATATTTCCCGGCTTCCATAGTGGCAAACCCGAGATAAGAGGTTAGGTTAAAATTCATTTGGTTTTTGCCTGCTCCCAAACCATTCATTTGGAAATAGTTCCAAATCGGAGCTCCTCCAGACAAAAGCCCAGCATAAACCCGTGTTCCTGTAACACCCAGTTTTGTTTTGAATTGGTGAGTGTAAAACACATCTAACTTGCTGTAATTGAATTCTCCACCAAAAATATTGGTTGATTTTTCAAAATTAAAATAAACCTCTGGAAGGCTTTGTTCAAAGGTATATTTGCCCGATGGTGTCATAATATTTTTAGAACCTGGTGCATATTTCAGTGTGATTTTCGCTCCAGAATTGATGAAACTTTTCCCTAAATTTTTATAACTATAATTGAAAAGAGCCTCCTCCTGATTTCTAAATGTGGAAACACGCAGGGTTAAAGAATTAAGCAAATCGTTTTCATAAGAAAATCTAAATCCTTTGAAACTATAAAATTTATCATTTTTCATTTCTACTCCGGCATTCATAATCTTCATTCGGAAGTTCCAAATATTCTCATTAAATCGTCCTGCGGAAGTTACATCATCATAATATTCTAAACGAAAAAAGGAGTTTTTGCGGAGTGTAGTTCGCCAATCCAAACCTAAGCCGTATTTTATTTTTGTATCTTTAAAACCGTATGCGATATAACCATCGGGGGAAATAGTTTTGTTAAATTTCTCATTCAGTTTTGCACCAATCCCCAAACGCAAACCTTCGTATAGATTATATTTTACCAACTGCCCTGCATTGAAATCTACGTTTCCTATTCTTATTCTTCCTTTTATCAGTCCAGCTACAAATTCGGCTTTTGTAGTTAGTTTATATTTAGTTCCCAAGCTATCTATTTTTTCGTAAGTAGCTACTTCTCTTTCAGTTAGCATTTGGGTTCTGTATTTATCCAGCAGAGTTCCTGTTGTGTTTTTTACTTCCATTGTATAACCTCGGAAATCTTTTGCTTTTTCCTCTATCGGTGTTTTATAATCGAAATAATCTGCGGTTCGATAAACATAATATCCGAAGCTTTTATTATCATTTTTATCGTTTTGCTCGGCATTTGTAGGCAAATCTTTTTCTTTGAAAGCAACATTACCTGCCAACATTTTCATAGATTCTTTTTGCAAAAACCATTTATTATTTATCGGAATCCAAATACTTGTAAGGCTACCCATATTTTTATCATTACTATGGCTTTCTATTTTTTTCAGACCATAGGTTTCGGCATCTACATACAGGTATCCGTTGAATTTTCTTTTATTCCTTGTTTCCCTATAATTTACTTGTCGAAATCTTATAACATAATTTTCCCTGCCCTCTATTTCTATTGTATCTGTAAGGAAAAATCGGTACAAACTCCTATTCTGTTCTTGTATTTCTCTGGGCATTTTCATACGATTACTACGCAGTGTCAGCATTTCGTAGATAGGTTGTTTTAACCCAGAAACTCGATTATCCAAAACATTTATTTTTTCGCCATATTTTTTGGAAAAGAGGAATTCCTGTGCTTTTTCCCAAAGGAACATTTTGCTTTGTCCCATTAGTTTGATAAAACTATCGGCTTCTATGGAGTCTTTTTTTTCTTTTTTAGATTTATTTTTTTGAGGTAAAGTAGCCAAAGAATCCATTCTTTTTTTAATGAAAGTATTATAGTCCGAAATGGTATCTTTATCCATATCGAAAGATATTTTCTCATAAGATTTGAAGGAATAAGACTCCAAACTTTGTGGCGAATTATCTTTGTATCGGTCGTTTACTTTTTGTAGAATAGCCAATGCTCTTGGGTCGCTTTTGCTACTCAGCACTACTTTTTCTATATTTCCTACTTTTGGGTCAGATTTTTCCAATGTTATTTCCATCACCTTATCTACCAGAACTTCATCATCGTAATAGTTTGGTGCTTTTACTTCCACATTTTTGCATCGTGTTCGGAAAACTACTGTCCCCTTTTGGTCTGTTTTGCCCAAAAGTTTCCCATTGCAAAATACGGAAGCATTTGCTACAGGATTTCTATCGCCTGCACTATAAACTACAAGTTTGGATTGTGCAAAAACGACATTTGTAAAAAATAAAAACAGACAAACAATAATGCTTCGCATAAATATAATATATAAAATCCCGAACCAATTATTTTTCAGAACATTGGTTTGTATAACATTTTTTGGTATTTATTTCGAGGGAAATAAAATTAAGGATAAGGAGCAATTTCTACCTCCAAACCGTCCAAATCCTCGGTAATGTGTATTTGGCATCCCAATCTGGAATTGTCTTTCACATGGAAGGCTTCTGCCAACATTGCATCTTCTTCCGCTCCCATTTCCTGCAATTTTTCA
>JAUNTR010000287.1 GCA_030538575.1 Cruoricaptor ignavus
ATTATTTTTTAATTTTTTATGGTTACATCACGAAGAAAGTCATTTAAACTTTCAGGAGTTGAGGCATAATTTGCAAATAGGCTCAAAGCTCTTTTATGATTAAGAGCCCCATCAAATGAATAGTTAATTTTATTTGTTACAAAACGTTGCTCATTTTTTGAGTCATTTACAATTAGTTGCAATAGAATTATTAAAAATTCTAATTGATATTTTCCTCTAAAAACTAATTCTGAATCACAATTTTGAAATTCACTAAATTTAGCATTTAAAGTTTTGTCTTCAATTTCGGTAGAATCTGGAAAAATTTGTTTTATTTTTTCTATATTATAATTTGCATTTATATTTTGTAATGTTATGTTTACCAGTCCTTTTGGTAATTTTTCATCTAATTGAACACCTGTCTTTTTTCCTGTTTGATTTCGGATTTCTATCAGACAAGCATACCAAGAATTGAAAAGAGTGATAGAAGAATTGAACTCTTTAAATCTGTCATTAAATAATGAAATGCATATTTCAAAATTTGTGTCGTTTCTCGAAAACTGAAAATCGTGAATTAATATTTGCTCAAATACGCTTTTATTTACATACAGATTTTCAATGGAATAGCAAGGCGTTTCAAAGATTATATCTCTATTTTCTATGCGTGGACTGTTGAAATCTCTGTCAATGAAAAAAGCTTTAGAGTACTTGTTATAAACTTCCTGGTTTGATATAAGTTCGTAAACTTTTAAAACTTTATCTCGACCTCCGCAATTAATAGGGTATATTTTGTCTGTAAAGTTCTTTATCCGAGGAACATAATAGGGATTATCATTTCCTTCAAAGAAACAAAACAAATGATTATTATAACTTTTTGTGGAGAGAGCAAATTCTTGGTATGCAACCGTAGCCTTGTCCTTACTCTGCCTTAATTGCTGTATATATGAAGTCATACCTTTAATTTAATTCTCCCTGCTTAAAAGTTTCAGTTGAGCCAGTTACATATTCACTTAAACCAACAGCGTATTGGTCAAGTTCATTATCGAAAATGAAAGGGGAATGTGTAACAGCGAGCAAAAAGTCGCATTTTTTTGAATCTAAAATATCGGGTAATAATTGCTTTTGCCAAATCATACTTAATGACAATTCAGGCTCATCAAATAAAACGATAAATCTTTTATCCTTTTCTGAAAGATAGACTTTAGAAAATATTGATACAATTTGTTTCTCACCTGAAGAGAGTTTACTTAATTTGATTTCATCTCCAGTGAAATGTGATTTGATAAAAATTTTAATTGCACTTTCGTCATAAAACACCTCTTTATTTATAAGATATCTATTGCAAACATCTCTAAATACTTTAACAGAGTTGTCCAATTCTTTTTGTTTCTCGTAAATCTCTACGAGTTTTTGTAATAGGTATCCTGAAAGAGGATTCTTATACTGTTTGTTTACAACAGCACTTTTAACTGAATCCTTTTGATTAGGTGTTAAAAGACTTCCAACCCTAGACAATATAATATCAATATCTTCTTCATTAATTTTTTCAAAAATATTATTCCGTGGTTGAACATCTTCAACTACAACATTTAAAATATCTTTAGTAAATTGTGCAAAGCCTTCTTTAGATAACTTATCGATAGTGTTTTGAATATAATTAAACCTTCTTTGAACATCATCCATTCCAAATTGGATTAGAGTTTTCTCCTCGTCAAAGTTTATATTTTCTTCATCATATCCTAAACTATGCAAATCTTCTTCAACTCTTCTGTAAGTTGGGAAATACATAATATCATAACCCTTTATAGAATTGTTAATTACTTCTTCACAACCTCTTAGTGGTTGATTAAAAATGTTATTACTACTAAGTCCTAAACGTTCAAATATCCTAAATATACGAGAAAGAGGGTACTTTCTATATTTGCTATAATTATAATTGTAGTCAAGTTCTCGCTCTAACTTAACGGGACTACCTTTAAATGAAATAAATTTATTTCTTAAAAACTCAAAGTGTGAGTACCCAAATTCTTCTATAAAATCTTGTATAGCGGGGTCACTAAACGCTTCTTTGACTAATTCGTCAATCTGATTCTTTGAAATTTCTATTGTTTGTGTTTCAAATTCAAGAATGATTTTATTAAAATTAAACTCGCCAAGTTTAAAAAAGTTCCTTTCAAGTGTGTAATAGAAAAGATTTAATACTTGAGTTTTACCAAGACCATTCTCCCCAATTAAAATTTTAATACCGTCTTTAAATGGTATAGTCACATCATTAGTTCCAAAAAGACCAAGCACGGTAAAACTTTTTATATTATTTAGTTTCATTTTATTTCAATGTTAGAATTCTAATGCCCAAAGATACAATTTTCTTGTGTTGTTTTGGAATATAGCTTGATTTTATAAGCTCGTACAGCAGACAAATATACACATAAACCCCATTCCCACAAATCATTTTTTAAAAATTATTTCTTGGTAATTTCAACTACCAAATCCAATTTCTTAATCTACATTAAGTATTTCGGAGGGAAAACCGCCGTACCTTTGTCCCATAATTTTTAAAACCTGAAAATATGAACAATTTACCTAAAATCGCACTGGGCACGTGGCCATGGGGTGCAGGCTTCGCAGGAAGCGACCAAGTATTTGGTAACACATTGACCGACAAAGAATTAAAATCCGTTTTCGATACAGCAATTAACAACGGACTGAACCTCATCGACACCGCATTGGTGTACGGAATGGGGACTTCGGAAACTACTTTGGGTGGTTTCGTGAAGGATTTGCCGAGAGAAAAAGTCGTGATTTCTACCAAATTCACACCGCAATTGGCTGAGGAAACCGACAATCCCGTAGCCACGATGTTCGAAAAAAGTTTACAAAATCTTAACACCGATTATATCGATATTTATTGGATTCACAACCCGATTGATGCCCCGAAATGGATTCCGTTTCTCGTACCGC
>JAUNTR010000016.1 GCA_030538575.1 Cruoricaptor ignavus
AATTTCGGTTCTTTTTTGCCCGCCTTCGCAAATACTTTTCCCGTTAGCAGAAATTGTATCCAAAAATCCGCACAAAATTTGATGATGAGAATTTTTAAGATTTTTTTATTTGGTTTAACTATTTTAAGTTGTAATCCTAAAGACAAAATTGAAGAACAAACTATTTTTTCTTCTGAATCTGTTAAAGATAAATTTTCAAAGGAACTACTAGGCAAGACAAAAAACGAGATTTTAGAAACTTTGGGAAAACCTGTAAAGGAAGAGAAAATGACTGAATTTGATGCCTTTCTATACACAAAAAATAAAGATGACTATGATTTTTATGAAGGATTTGATATAATAAATCCCAAAAAAAATAGTGAAAAAAAAACTGAATATCTTTATTTCTCTTTTAGAAACGACACAGTAAAAAAAGTTTTAGAAAATTTGGACGAAAATTTTGATGAAAAAATTCTAATAGGAAAATCTAAAAATGACATAATTGAAAGTTATGGAATTCCTATAAAAAAAGTAAAATGTAACAATAAAAATACTATTCTATCATTTACAGATAGAGGAAATGGAGATTTGGGTGTCAAAATGCCAGAATATTATTTCAAAAACATAGTTTTAAATGAAAATAATGTTGCTATAAAAGTAATTGATACTATAAACAAAGACTTGAATATTAATAAATTTGCCTGTGAAGAATAACAACTTCTGCTAACATCGGTTTTGCAAAAGCGGGGGTGAAGTTCCCTTGCGGTGAAAGTTTTGTAATTTTTATCCGCAAAAAACCATTTCGTTTTTTTATTTTTTGTAATTTTGAAAAAACGAAAATGGTTTTTGCTCAGGTTCGTGTTTATAGAAAGTTTCATCTTTCTTAGCCCCGCCTTCGCAAAGCCGTTTCCCGTTAGCTGTAATGCGTACCAATATTCCGCTTAAAAGAAAAAATCATTATCTTTGAGAATAATTGAATGAAACAAAGATTTTATTTTGACACTTCCGTTTTCGGCGGAGTTTTTGATGTTGAGTTTGAAGAAGCAACTTTGCAACTTTTTGAAAGAGTGAAACTTGGAAAAGTAATTTGCGTTTATTCAAAATTTGACAGAAACTGAATTGGTAAATGCACCCGAGAAAGTGCGTGAGTATTTCACAAACTTACCAAAAGAACACTTGGAGAGAGTTGAAATTCAAGATGAAGCAATTAAACTTGCAACAAAATACATTGAAGAGAAAGTTGTTGGAGAAACGAGTTTTGACGATTGTTTGCATATTGCAACCGCCACATTGAATAAAGTTGATATTCTTGTGAGTTGGAATTTTAAACATATTGTAAATGTTTATAGAATTCGTGGATATAATTCTATAAATTTGAGAATGAATTATTTATCATTAGAAATTAGGTCACCAAAAGAAATATTGGAATATGAAGACTAAAGAAAAAGAAAATAAGAAAGAGAAAGATTTTGACACAGTTAAGACTTTCAGAAAAATTAAGGACAAAATTTCAGAAGATTTGTTTGGAAAAAGTGCCGAGCAAATCAAGGAATATTTGAAAAAAAATAGTGTGAAACTTAAAACTCAATAATCGCACTACCGACAACATCGGTTTTGCAAAAGCGGGGGTGAAGTCATAATAGAACTACCCGAATCCTTTAGCCGCAACTTGCTTTTCCGTATTACTTTTTTTGTATTTTAGCAATACGGAAAAAGCATCGGCTTCGTTTGGTCTGAATTGAACTTTCAGTTTAATTTAACCCGCCCTTCGCAAATATTTTTTCCGTTAGCTGCAACCCTAAAGAACAGACGACAGTGCAAAAAATTAACGAACAGAGAGACAACAAAAAAAACCACACACAAAATGGCACATTTGGTTTTTTCCGACACACGAGCCAACGCTCAAAAAAACAAAAGAGCCATTTTTTTGCCAACGCACATAATAAGATAAATGAATGAGTGAAGAAACAGTATCAGCAAGCGGGGAAAGAGCAGCAATAGGAGGTTATTTACCACAATTTGATGAATTCGCTTGGTTTGTTTATTTGAATCTGATAAACAACAACCTTGAGTGGATAAGAGTTGCAGACCCCAAAGCTGAAAAACTTGACGACATTCAATATTCCACTCATTCAGAACTACACGCTTATCAGGTAAAATGGACTATTGCAGATGCAAACATATCATTTGCAAATTTTACAGAATTAATTCCGCTTATCTCGTCCAGTTGGAAAAGTTTAAAAACAAACAATCCAAGCAAGAGAATAATACCACACTTGATAACCAACAAGCCCGTTTCCTCACACGATAGCTTGAAAGATGGAGATGCTAAAATTGGTTCATTTAAAAATTTTATTGATGAGGTTTGGACAAAATTAAAATCAAACCATACGATTGATTCAAAATGGAATCCAATCATCGCTGAGTTTAAAAAAGCAACAAAACTTAATAGCAACGAATTTAATGAGTTTGTTCGTGTTTTTGATTTTCAGCCAAACTATAAACAGAAAAAGTTTAGTATAAGAAATACCCGATATTCTAAAGAGGATGAAGACCTCCAACAAATTAGTCGATTTATCATTGAAAAAATTGCAAGTGCAGAAAGAGGTATTCAATTCAACCGACAAGAAATAATCAAAGAATTAGGTTGGGGAAAAAGATTTAAAACATTTTTCAATCATGAATTAATAGTTGATAGACAAAGATACCAACCCATTCAATCTACAATTGATTTACTAAATTCAAAATTAGTTGAACACAAAGGCGGATATTTGTTTTTGCTAGGAAGTCCGGGTTCTGGGAAATCAACTTTATTGAACCAATGGTCAAAAGGTTTAAAAACAAGAATTGTAAGATATTACGCTTTTGATTTTGTTAATCCATCTTCACATCTGAATTTTTACGAAAGGGGAAATGCTACTCATCTTTTCTTTGATTTAGTTTTTCAATTAAAAGAAGTAGGAATTTACAAAAGAGATATTCTCCCATATAGAGATTTACTCTTTCTAAAAGATGTTTTCAATGAACAATTAAAATCTGTCGGGGAAGACTTTGCCACAAGCGGTCAGCAAACCATAATAATTATTGATGGTTTAGATCATGTGCCAAGAGAATACAAATCACCCACAAATAGTTTTTTACGAGAACTGCCTTTGCCCTCTACGCTTCCTGAAGGTGTTTTTATTATTTTAGGAAGTCAATCTTACGACCTAGAGGACATTCAACAAGAAATTAAAACAGAATTTCAGAAAGACGACAGAACCGTTCCAATTGATTCTCTAAAAAAAGAAGAAGTCTATAAATACATAAACAATCTCAATGTTTCAATTCAACTTAGTGACACTCAAAAATTACTAGTATTTGAAAAGTCACAGGGGCATCCGCTATAC
Source organism: Cruoricaptor ignavus (assembly GCA_030538575.1). Taxonomy (GTDB): domain Bacteria; phylum Bacteroidota; class Bacteroidia; order Flavobacteriales; family Weeksellaceae; genus JAUNTR01. The sequence goes on from JAUNTR010000016.1 coordinate 3,369, forward strand.
TTATCTTATTTAATTGAAAAAATAATTGAATCAGATTCCGTTGACGATACGATTAACTCTTTTGAAACAATTGGCGGAAGTATTGAAACTTATTACAAAAAAATATGGAAACCAATTCAAAAAGAAGAAAGCTTAATTCATTTTTTGGGATTGATAGCGCGGGTTAATGGCTCAATCAACATTCAGTTTGTCCAAGAATGGGGAATTGACCGAAGTGTTTTAAAGTCATTCAAAGAAAATGCTAAAGTATTGTTTAATGAAACTGAAAATACTTTATCATTCTTTCATAATTCATTCAAGCAGTTTCTTCTTTATCACACATCATTAAATTATCTAACAAACGTGTTTGACCAAGAGGAAAACCTAAAATACCACAGCCAACTTGCAGAATATTATTTAAGATCAAAGGTTGAAAAACCATGGAAACAAAATCACCACCTTTTTCAAGCACAGCAATATGATAAATTCGTTTCAGAGGTTACGCCAGACAATTTTACTGCTCAACTATTGGATTTTAGACCTGTTGAAGAAATAAAGCAAGACGCAAAGTTAGGAATTGAAGTAGCCCGACAAACTAAAGACATCAATACACTTGTAAGGTATTTATTTTCATTAGCAGAAATAGAAAGGCGACAGTTTAATATTGATCCCGCCTCATTTACAGAAGAATACTTAATCATTGGAAAACCTGATATAGCAAGAAATTATCTACGGACAGGAAACATTCTTCATTGCAGCAATGCTTATGCGTTCAAGGCTTCACGTTTATTTATGAAATTCGGATATAACTCCGAAAGTGCAACTCTGTTTAATTTGGCATACCCTGAAATCATTGCCGATTCAGGAATTACCATTGCCGATTCACATCGGTATGAAGAAATCAGAGATTCATTAGAAGAATGGGTTTATACTGCTCCGTATTTTGAAACTACAGAAATCATTCTGTCTAAAATTGAGAAAATTGAATTCTCGGAAAATACACATTCAAATAGGTTTGAAGAAAAAGAAGCAGATTTGCATTTGCGGTTAATCGCTAATCTTGGTTATAGTTTAATTGACCAAAGCAAATGGGACGATTTGAAAACCGTATTAGGAAAAATAGGAACAAGTGAACCTAAAGAAAGAAATACATTATTTCAACTTATTCAATATGCAATTGAACAATGCTTGGAATTAAATGACAATAGCCGTGCAAATGAATATCTGTCAATATTAATAAGTCAGTTTACAAAAGAAAAAACTAAACCAATTGGCAAAATTTACATTGCTGATTTAGTTTTTAAAGTTACCCAAAATATTGATGAAACACTTAGTTGGATTGGTGGCATTGAACAACCTTTGAGTATTGACAAATATCGCATGGATTATGACGGTTCTTTAGAACCTTTTATTCCGTTAATCAAACTCAATAAACTCTTGAATTCATGTGGGAAAGGAATCGCTATAACTTCTGCAATTCCGTCTGCTATAAAAGGTTCTGATGAAGAAGTGTTGGTAGAATTTGAGAGAATGTTATGTCTTATAACCCAAATTTTAACTGATGGAATTTTACAGAACACAACATCTGGAGATCTTACGAAAAGAGTATATCCGATTATCAGATTTTACTACAAAGATATTTCTCACCGAAATAGTTACTGGTATAAACTTAAACAAGCTAAAGGGCAATATTTTAATTTTTTAATTTTTGCTGTATCACAAAACGGCAAAGAAAACATAGAAGCATTAGGTGTCTATTTATTCAAGGAGTTTGCCGATAACCCAAAATATTGGAGTACAAGCGACCAACGAAAAATAATAGAGTCATTATTAAACAATGGCTTCAATTCTGAAAAAGCAAAAAAACAGTTAAGCAGTTTAGAAACTTCTATGCTAGATGACCGTGACATAGATAGTCGTGTTACCGAATGTGTATCACATTCAAAAGTATGGCTCATTTTAGGAGAAATTGAAATTGGTGAAAAGTGGCTTAAACAATCGATTCAGGAATCTATTGGAGTTGGCTATAGAAAAGATTACCAGTTCAGCACTTGGATTGAATGGCTGAGAAAAATTAATTTAAAAGACCCGACAAAAGCTACGGAAAAAATTAAATGGTTTTTATCACACTTAAACCACATAAAAGAAACCACCGAAGGAAGAGCATATTGGAACGCCTCCGAAGAATTATTAGATGCTACATACGAACACAATCTAAATGACGGACTTGAACAAACCGTCTGGCAATTAGAAAATAATTTGGTTGATTTTCGAGATTCGATTACACTATTTATAAAACGCTTTGTCAATCGAGTAAAAAATGAAAACGAATTTAAAGCCATAGTTCTGCTCTATAATGGTTTATATATGCTTCTTGCCGAATCAGCCAACACTTCTTTACTGAAAACTATTCTCAAAAAAGGCTATGAAATATTGCAGGTAGAATTTTTAGAGCGATTTTTACCTACTGTTATTTCAGCCATAAACATTAAAGCATACGAAGAAAATAGACATTATTTACTTTCTGAAATTGAAAGCTTTTGTTCGGAAAACGGAATAAAAATCCAAGACTATTATTCTGATTTCAAAGTTCCTCTCAAAAATCGGAGGGATGATTCCTCCTCCTACTTTAACTCATTAACCCTAAAAGATAGTCACGAAAGAATTGATGAGAATGAAGTTTTAAAACGAGTTGAAAATTTTGACGATTTCAGAAATATTGTTCAACAAGAAGACCAAGCCAATTCATACTTTAATTGGTCAAAAATAATTAACAAAATCGCTTCTTCATTGACTTCATCGCAGATTAATGAAGTTGCCAATATAATTAAAATTGAAAATAGAAAATCTGACTTTTATGCAAAACTTAGTGAAGTTGCTTTTGAAATTGGAGACAATAAACTTGCCGAAAGTTTAGCTATTAAAAGTCTTGAACTATCGAGTCCATCTGGTTGGGTAAAATTTTACGATGGAGGAACACGAATCAATGCTTTTAAAGCATTGAGAAAAATAAACTCAACATCTGCATCCGCTAAAGCATTTGAAGTGCTTGTGCATGATATTACAAGTGGCAATTATCCGAGTTCGTATATTGAACATCTTGACGACATTCTTCCTTTGCTAACGGAAAACTATGTTGAAGAAGAAATTTGGGTTGAAGTATTTGGCTATCTGCAAAGATTAATGTCTAATAGCAAACCTGCCGAAAACCTACCTTTACTTCAATCTGTAGAAAAGCCAATCTCTGAAACGTTGGTAGATTATTTATTGTATCTATCAAAAAATCCTGTTTCATTAATTCGGGAAGAATCTATTCTGCTGTTAGCAGAATACATCAATCAAAACAACGAATACGCTTTAGCTAAATTACTAAACGAAGGAATAGATGATTACACTTCTATGGATGTGATTATGTCTTTAAGAGAGTTGAACTCTCCAAAGATTGAAGAGGTAAAATCAATAATTCAAAACTTCGCTTTGTCAAAAGACTATTTGTTGCGAGAAAACGCAAAACAAATTTTGGATGAGTTAGGTAAAGATATTCCCGCTTCTAAAAACATTGACTTACCAAGCATATATTCTTTGCACCTTCCCGAACCCCAAATATTAGAGATTAATAAAAAGATTGACCCATATTATCCAAATGTTGATATTACCAATCCGAGAGACTTAATACGACCATTTGAATTCCTAATCAGAGTGTTATCGGAAGAATCTGGTATTGATGAATCCAATCTTATTTACAGGGCTTACTCAATAATGAAAGAAATTGGAAACAAAGAGGAATGGACAATTGAATACGAAAAGAAACTTAGAAACCATTTAGAACAAATTTCTCTTGAATATTCTTATCCGAGACCAAGAGTTATTGTTGCCCGAAGAGCAATAATGCACGTTACGAATGAATTAATTCATTCAGGAACGATTGATGACGAAAAACTTCGAGACATTTTCATTTCACATGATTACGCAGTTTCTCATTTTAATGAAATTGAAAAGCCAGAGTTCATTCAAATGATTAAAGAAAGAGAATTTGGCGGAGTTGGCAACGGTTGGTTAGACAGAATTGGAGAATCAAAAAGATTAAACGAATCATTATTGAGTTATAATGAAACCTTCAAAATTATCGCAGAATACAACCAAGTCAAAAATTTAGACTGGGGTTCTCCTACTGAAGAATATATGTATCAACTTGCGGTTAATGATAAATTGGACAAGAGCGAGAATTTTATTTTTGGTTCGGTTTTCCACCAATTAAGTAGTAATTACCACAATATAAGCGGAGGTGGACATTTTATCATTGTAATAATAGACCACAGGTTTAATAGATTTGATATAAAATCTAATTGGATTGCGATTAATCCAGCGTTAGCAAGACATTTAGGATGGTTGCCCGAACCAAAAAAATTATTTGCTTGGAAAAACTCAAAAGGTGAATTGATGGCTGAATCTATCTACTGGGCAAATGGGAATATCCAAATGAATCCAAGAAAAGATGCAGAAGTTGGAGAAGGATGGTTTGTGGTTGTTTCAGAAACTGCATACAAGCAGATTAACTCAATAGAACAAAACCTATTTTTACAAAAGAAATTGGTGAGAACTAAATATGAGGACTTAAATCTAATGACAACAGAGATTTTCAAAATAAATAGAATATAACCATGACACCCACACTTCACAGCCACACACATAGCCAAGTCGCACAAGCCGACCCGCAAGCCAAAACTTGGCAAAGAGTGTGGCTGTCCAACCGCACCAAAGACAGCAAAACCCACAACAGACAAGAAGGGCAGCAGCTAACAGCGGTTTGGCGTAATGGCGGATGCAGTGCTTCGTATGACAGTTTTGTGGTCGGTTCAAGTTCAGTTCTTCGATTGAATTTTTGTGCAAAAAATCCGCCACTACGCCAAGCCTTTTCCCGTTAGCTGACATATCTACAAACCTATACAGAAATCTAGAGTTATTCTTTTGGACAACTTTTTGTATATTTGCAACTAATTATGGAAAACAAAAAATTTAGAAATGTTTTCGCTTTTAAAAATTACTTTCTTGACTTCTTTCAAAAACAGAAGCCGAAAGTAAAAGAGAAAATATTGTGGACGATTATGATAATTGAAACGCTTGAAAAAATTCCTTCTGAATATTTAAAGCATATTGAAGGAACGAACGGTCTTTATGAGATAAGAGTTCAGTTCGGAAGTGATATTTTCAGGATTTTTTGTTTCTTCGATGAGGGAAAACTTGTTGTATTAACTAATGGATTTCAGAAGAAAACACAAAAAACACCGAAAAAAGAAATTGAAAAAGCACTAAAAATAAAAGAAGAATATGAATCCGAAAGGGTCACGAATACAAATAAAAAATGATAAAAAAATGAGTAAAACGAAAAATAAAAACCTAACTCCTCTATCCGAAATTCTTGACAACGAATACGGAAAGAAAGGAACAAAAAAACGTGATGATTTTGAAAAAGACTTCGAAGAATTCAAACTCGGTGTCTTAATTCAACAAGCAAGGCTTGAAAAAGGTCTTACACAGGAACAACTTGCCGAAAAATGTGGAACAAATAAAGGCTATATTTCAAAAGTAGAAAATAATATCAAAGACGTTCGTCTTTCTACCCTTCAAAAAATTGTAGAAATCGGACTTGGAGGAAAACTTCAACTTGGAATTAACCTTTGAAAAAGATACGTCGGCTAACATAGTATTTGCAAAAGGCGGGGTTAAAGGATTAATACAACTACCCGAATCCTTTAGCCGCAACTTGCTTTTCCGTATTACTTTTTTTTGTATTTTAGCAATACGGAAAAAGCATCGGCTTCGTTCGGTCTGAATTGAACTTTCAGTTTAATTAATCCCGCACATCCCCTCGCTGTTGCAAGCATTTTGCCCGTGCCAGTAGGAAGGTAGACTAAGTTTCCGAAAATCGGTTAAGGACTACCATTGCCTTTTCTGTGTCTTTTCTGTCAACAAATATGTGGTCGTGAAAATAACCAGCAACCACATTACAGCTAATATTCTCGTCCGTCAATGCTTTTGAAAAAGCTGCAGTAAGTCCAACGGCTTCCAAAGAAGAATGAACCGTCAATGTAATCCAAGACGCTATGAAAGTGTAGCTAAGTTGACATCTGTCCGCTACCTTTTTTTCTAAAATAATTGTAAAACCTTCGTCTTCTCTGAAATATAAAATAATGTCAGAAATAGTAACTTTTTGCAAGTCTTGTACCGTACAAAAAACGTAGTCGCCTGCATTTAACGTAGGTTTCATTGTTTTTAACAACGTATCCAAATTTGTTTCTCCTGCCATTTATCAGTTAAAATAGTTTATTCACCCTTTTACATAAACATTGATAACGAGCATCTCGCTGTATCCTACCCAACAAAGATACGAAAAAAATTCCTGCCAAACAGTTCTATGGTTGGCTTTTTCTGCAACCTTTACTGGTGTGGGAATCTTGCCCGTATTCGCTCAAAAAATGGATATTTTCGGTTTATCTATTGAGAAAAAAGTTGAAAAAAATCCCTGCCCGAAACCATATTTTCCGGCAGGGATTTTATGTTGCAAATCACTTCATTTTCACGACCACTTTTCCTTTAGCCCGACCGCTTGAAACATACTCCATTGCTTCATTCAATTGCTCAAAAGGATACACTTTATCTACCACGGGGCGGATAACTCCCGTTTCTATTAGTTTCCCGATTTCGGACAGTTGTTCTCCGCTGGCTTTCATAAACAGAAACGAATAGTTTACGCCAAGTTTTCGTGCCTGTTTTCGGGTTTTTCGGCTCAAAAAAGAAATGAGCGTTTTCAAAAACCAATTTAAGCCTAATTCTCGGGCAAAATCCGCATCGGGCGAAACCGAAATGGAAACGGCTTTTCCGCCACGCTTCAAAATCCGAAGTGATTTTTCGAGCGTTTTTTCGTCTTGGCTGTTCAAAACCAAATCGTAATCGCTCAAAACCGTTTCAAAATCCTGCGTTTTGTAATCAATTGCCACGTCTGCTCCAAGGCTTTTTACCAACTCAAAATTTTGGGTGCTTGTGGTGGTGGCAACCGTTGCTCCGAGATGTTTCGCCAACTGAATGGCTATTGTGCCAACACCGCCTGAACCCGCTTGTACAAACACTTTTTGTCCTTTTTTAAGTTGTGTTTTTTCCGTGAATGCCTGCCAAACCGTGAGTGCCACAAGCGGAACGGAAGCGGCTTCTTCCATCGGAATATTTTTCGGTTTCAATGCCAAATCGCTTTCATTTACGGCAATATATTCGGCAAACGTGCCGATACGAAAATCGCGGACACGGGCAAAAATTTCATCGCCAACCTTGAACCGACTGACTTTTGAGCCGATTTTGGTTACGATTCCCGCCGCATCGTGTCCTAAAATGAGCGGAAACTTGTACGGCATCAGTAACTTAAATTCGCCACTTTTCAGTTTGACATCCAACTGATTGATGCTTGCCGAGTGGATTTCTACCAAAACTTCATTTTCGTTGATTTCGGGTTTGGGAATTTCCACAAGTTGAAGTTTATCTTTTTTGCCGTAACGGTTGATGGTGTATGCTTTCATTTTTTTTGTTTTATTTGATATATTTTTGTTTTTTTTAGGGATTAACTAACGAAAATGCCAATTTTGGGGAAAATTTTACGCTTGTGCAAGCCCCCCCATTTGTACCAATAGCTTTTTAGAAATAGATGTAAATGGTTAAGATGCTCGTGCCAGTGGAGGATTGTTTGGACAATATTACCGTTTATACTTGTTAGCCGGTTTTCTATTTAGTCCTATCTATCTTGACTAAAACGTTGGATTATTGTTTCCGATGAATCCACCTGTTATCAACATCAAAAACCGTGAAAAGAAATCAATAGGTTGCATAGCATCCCAATGTTCTGCCAATTTTCCATTCTTTAACCTAAAAGTATCGGTAATTATAAATCCTTTCTTTTCATTGCCTCTATGCTTTGCTTTCACAGTAACGTGGCTGTGTAGGATTACATAATCGCCATCAGCAAAAATCTTCTTTACGTCATACGAATATTCTGGAAATCTTTTGACCATCGTTTTTATAAACTTTACGAGCCCTTCAATATCATTTGGTATAGCTCTGTTATGTTGGATATATGAGCCACTGCCAAAAGTTTTTAAGGTATAATCAAAATTGTGTTCGTTCATCAATTTTTGAAAAAAATCTACAATCACTTTTACATTTTCAGTTTCTTGCTGAGTCCAATGCTCCTGCAATAAGCTAATGACATTAATTGTCGGTACAGTTGTTTTAGTTGAATTATCCATTTGTAAATCAGATTTTTAATTATTACTTTTCTTTAATTGTTATAAATATACGAGTTTTTTCTAATCCATTAAACTTTTGGTTTGTTACTGGCGTAAGCATCTTGCCCGTGCCAATAGAGAAAATCACTTCAATTGCTCAAAAAAGATATACTTTATCTACCACGGGACGGACAACTTCGGTTTCAATCAGTTTTCCGATTTCGGACAGTTGCTCTCCGTTGGCTTTCATAAACAGAAACGAATAGTTTACGCCAAGTTTTCGGGTTTGGGAATTTCCACGAGTTGCAGTTTGTCTTTTTTGCCGTAACGGTTGAGGGTGTATGCTTTCATTTTTCTACGATTTCAAAAATTGTGTATTTTCTGCCTTGTTTACGATATTCCAAACCATTTTCGGGAAAAATCTGCTTAAATAATATACTAATTTTGTATCGCCAACACGGATTTTGTAGGTGTTGTTTTTCAAGCCTTTTATCAGTCCGTTTACCAATTTTTCGGGTGTTGTGGACTTTGCTGTCAAGCCCTCTGCCATTGCCGTTGCCACAAGCGGTGGCGAAAGTTCAAAGACCTTTACGCTACTGTTCAAAATCTGCAAATGATTTCGCAACATATCCGTATAAAACCGCACTGCCGCTTTGGATGCGGAATACGTTGGTGTAAGATTCAGAGGAACATAACTCAATATCGAAGCCGTGTTGATGATGGCAGACTCTTGCCGAGATTTCAGCATATCCATAAACAAATTATTCATCCGTATAGTACCTAAGTAATTGATATTCATTTCGTTTTCAGCTGTTTTGTAGTGGCTTTCATCTGCAATTCCCAAATTTTTAGGTTTGCTTATGATACCTGCATTGTTGTACAGAATGTCAATTCCGCCCAATGCTTCCACTTTTTTGTAAAGCGAAACGGCATCCTCTTCGTTTGCCACATCACTTTGGATAGTTGTGATGCTTGGAAATTGTCTTTTGGCATCGTCCAATTTTTGTTGGTTTCTGCCTGTGATGATGACTTTTGTGCCGTTTTCAAGAAATTGTTTTGCGGCTTCTAAGCCAATGCCCGAACTGCCTCCCGTGATTAAAATCGTTTTTCATTTCAGTTCCATTTTTTGTTTGTTGTAATTTTATTTTATAATTTTGCTTTCGTTTTGCAAGTGCAAAGATACAAAACAACTTTTAATTCGCAAGTAGATTTGAATTTATTTTTTTATGAAAGAAATTAAAAAACGCTCGGACTGTCCGATAAGCAACACGCTCGAAATTTTTGGCGACAAATGGTCATTGTTGATAATCAGGGATTTAATGCTTTTTGGGAAATCAACCTACAACGATTTTTTGAAATCGGACGAAAAAATTGCCACCAATATTTTGGCTTCCCGACTGAAAGGATTGGAGGAAAACGGCATCATCGAAAAATCGGCACACCCCGAGAGCAAAGCCAAAATTCTCTACAAACTCACCCCCAAAGGAATTGATTTGCTCCCTTTGTTGGTCGAAATAAATTTGTGGGCAGACCAATATCTCGGCATTCCGCCCCGATACAAAGAAATGCTGAAAGAAGCCAAAAAAGACAAGCAGGTGTTTATTAAAAAAATGAAAAAGGAGTTGGAGAAAAACAACAGCATATCAGTGTAATCTGCTATTGCATGAGGCTTTACTTTTTACTTCTCCTAATGAAAAATACGGCTCCCGGCACGCTGTATAGGCAAACTATTTTTATATATCTTCGGCATTGCTGTTCTCAAATAATTCGTGTAATTTCTGTTGCAGTAACTTTTTGTCGGGTAATTGGGTTTGATAATCAGAAACTAATGCAGGGGAAAGGGAACGGCTCAATGCGTATTCTACCACTTCACTGTCTTTTCCTTTGCAGAGCAAAATACCAATGCTGGGGTTTTCGTGTGTTTTTTTTACATCTCTATCCAATGCTTCCAAATAAAAGTTGATTTGCCCCAAATGTTCGGGTTTGAATTTTTCGGCTTTCAACTCAAAGGCGACCAAACATTGCAAGCCACGATGATAAAATAACAGGTCTATATAAAAATCGCTGTTGCCTACCTGTACCTTGTATTCTTCATCAATGAAAATAAAATCCCTGCCCAATTCCAAAATGAAGTTTTTCATCTGTTTGAGTAAGCCCTTTTGTAAATCGCTTTCATTATGCGGTTCGGACAAGTTCAGAAATTCAAATATATAACTATCTTTGAATGTGTTTGTTATATCTGTTTTAATCTTTACTTCGCAAGCAAGTAAAGACGGTATTGAAGTACGGTTTTGAGAATGAAACCATTTGGCTTTCTCAAAAACTAATGGCTGTTTTGTTTGATTGTAGCACCGACAATATTTCACTCCATTTAAAGAACATTTTCAAATCGGGAGAACTTAATGAAAGTTCAGTTGCCGAGGATTTCTCGGTAACTGCCACAGACGGTAAAAAATACAAGACTAAACATTATAATTTAGATGCCGTTATTTCAGTCGGCTATCGTGTCAATTCTCAAAGAGCCACGCAATTCAGACAATGGGCAACCTCAATACTGAAAGATTTTGCTATTCGTGGTTACGTATTAGACAAGGAGCGTTTGAAAAATGGAACATTTTTAAATCAAGAATATTTTGACCATTTGCTTGCAGAAATTAGGGAAATTCGAGCAAGTGAAAGACGCTTTTATCAGAAAATAACCGACATATATTCCACAGCAATAGACTATAATCCAGATACAGAAACTACACAAACATTCTTTGCAACCGTTCAAAATAAATTACATTTTGCCATTCACGGACACACGGCAGCGGATATGTCTACTGGTGCAGCGGCACGTTTCCGTCCCACAGAAAGCGGGTAAGGGTGTTGGCGAGCGGGTTTATTTTGGCGGTGCGCCGCCCCAGCACGTCGTATTCAAAGTGAATGGGGTGTTTGGATTTTGTTGATTAAAAAACAAAAGGCAAGGAATGTATCCCTGCCTTTCGCTTTCTTTTGATTAAAACAACCTCGCTGTATCTGAATGGATTATGCGGAAAACCCCGATTTGGAACATTACCGGGAAGCGGTTTAAATGATTACTTTATTTGCTTTGTTGTTCAAGATATTTGTTAGCATACTTTTTTAATTCTGTTTCTTTCGGATAATCTTGTATTAGCACTTCTGCCTCTTTTTCAAACCCTTTTATTTTTCTTTTGAACAATGCGTATAATAATTGAAATTGTATTCGTGGAGTTTCCCAAAAATCTTTTCTTTCCTTTGCTATCTTCTCTAATTCCATATCCATTTTTAGAACTGAAAGTAAGTATATAAAACCACTTCTTCCTTTTCCATATTTTTCAGTATCGACTATATTAAACACAAAGTCTTGAATAAGGTTTGATTTTTTGTTTTTTTTTGTAAATGTGAATCTACACCCAAAGCAATATTTTCAATTTGACTTTCATATTGATAATCAAACCCTTCAAATATCATTTCTTTTTCTTTGAAATTATCATAAGCAAAATTTATTGCTTTTCGGGCGGCACTTATTAACTGAATGTCAGAATAATCCGTACTATTAAAACGTAATTCATTATCCCAATCAAACATAGCCTGTTCTTGTGTTGTTAGTTTTTTCATATTTAATGACACCCAGTTTTTTTATAGTTCAAGTCTGTATGTTCAACTTTTAGTTTTCCTTCGTCCCACGCTTTTTGCAAGCATCTTGCCCGTGTCCTACCCAACAAAGATACAAAAAAACCTTTCTGCCAAACAGCTGGCAGTTGGTATTTTCTGTAACAATTATAAGTTTTTCGGCTCATTAGAACTCTATTGGCACGAGTGTAACGCTGGCGGTCGATTGATTTTATACAAAACAAAAATTCCCCGTAGAAAAATCTTTTCCGCAGGGAATTTTTAGTAATTCAAATACGGCTTAATACAGTTTGTTTACGTTGATAAATTCCACGTTTACAAAGCATTTGCGTAGCGGAAGCGTTTGCAAAAGAGCCTCGATTTCAGTCTGCGTTTTGTCTTGGAAGATAAGTACCGCACCGCCGGTATCGGCATCGGTTTTTACCAAAAGGTGTTCCAAAATTCCTTGCTCCTTCCACTTTCCGGTAGTGGCAATTTCTTCAGGAATAATTTCCTGTGCGTTTTCTACTTTTGAAAAATCACTGGTGATGTTTACGATAATTCTGTTCATTATTTTTTATTTAAAAATTTGTTATTTATTTATAATACTTTAAAAAATTCTGCCATTTTGGTAACGGCTTGTTCCACATATTCCGGCACGTCGTACATTGCGATATGCGTAGCGCCATCAACAATCATCAGTTCTTTTTCGCCGTTGGAAAGGTTGTACGCCATTTCGCTGAAACTCCTTGTGTCGGCAATGCTTCCCGCGATAACGAGCATCGGTTGGGTAAGAAGTGTCGGGATTTGGTCAAAAGCGGAATATGCCAATAATTTATCCATACTCGTCGAAAGAAAACGCCCTTTGGAATTAGGATGCGACCCTCTTGAAGTGCGGTAATAATCGTAGCCTTCCCGCAGTAAATCGGGCGTTTGGTCGTTAATATCTTCCAGATTTTCAGGCACGAAAGGCGTGTATTGCGGGGCGGCTCCGTTGGCTTCGGCAGTTCTCTGTTTCGCTGCATCTTCCAACATTTTTATAAGCACTTCGGGAGGTGTTGCCACGCCCAAAAAGTTACGGTAACCCTCGCCGATTGGGGCGCCGCTCACGGAGGCTACGGCTTTGAAACGGCGTTCGGTTTGTGCCACGCTGATGGCATATCCGCCACCTGCACACACACCGTAAACGCCCATTCTATCGGTATCTACATACGGAAGCGTTGTCAGGAAATCGGCGGCACAGCGGGCATCTTCCACCCTCACGGTCGGGTCTTCCAACAGTCTTGGTTCGCCCTCGCTTTCGCCTTGGAAAGAGGAATCGTATACCAAAACCACATAGCCGTGTTGGCTGAGTTTTTCGGCATAAAGCCCGATAACCTGCTCTTTTACGCCACCTGCGGGATGCACGCCCACGAGTGCGGGATATTTTTTGTTTTCATCGAAATTTTCGGGAAGATGAAGGTTCGCCGCAAGCGTATTTGCTCTATTTTTGAATTTTACGGAGGTAATCATTTTTGTAAAATTTAAAGATTATTTATCTAAAATCACTTTCGCAAGTTCCACACCAAGACTTGCTGCCGATTGCGGATTTTGTCCCGTTACCAATCTGCCATCGGTAACTACGGTATCCGACCAGTTGGGTGTGTTTTTGTGGGTTGCTCCGTTGGCTTCCAAAGCGTCTGCCAAAAGGAACGGCACGATGTTGGTCGCCTGCACTTCTTCCTCTTCTCCGTTGGTAAACGAAGCCACGTTTTTGCCTGATACCAAGTACGTTCCGTCGCTCAATTTCACATCTACCAAAGCCACCGGACCGTGGCAAACTGCCGATATCACACCACCGTTTTCGTAGATTTCACGGATGGCTTTCTGGATGTCCGTATTCCCACGGAAGTCCCACATTGTGCCGTGTCCGCCGGCGAAAAATATGGCGGAATATTTAGAGGTGTCCACCTCCGACATTTTTTGCGTGTTGGCAATGGCGTTGCGGAACGCCTCGTTTTGCCAGTAAGCGGCACTCACTTTATCGTTTTCAAAATCTTCCATTCCGTCCAACGGAGCTTCGCCGCCTTTTGGCGAAGCAAACTCGATTTTCAGTCCGGCTTCTTCCAATTTTTCCAACGGATGCGTTACTTCGCTGAGGTTAAATCCAGTCGGGATTCCTGTATCGCCTTTCACGTTGTTGCTTGTTACTACGAATAGTACGGGTTTTGTTGTTTTGCTCATTTTTTTTATTATTAAGTAATTAAATTAAGAAATTTATTTTTGACGATGCAAAAGTATGGCGGTTTTTGGTTTCGTACTCTTAATGTAGATTAAGAAATTGGGGAATTTACTAAGAAATAAATTTTGAAAAATGATTTTGTGATATTGAGTTTTTATGTGTATATTTGGGCGTTAGTTGTAATTTTTAAACAAATGAATGTCGTTAAACTCATTTTTCAATATTTAGTCGGTTTTTTTATTTTATTAATGAGTTTTTCATACTTTTCAATGGGAGGAAAGTCAATAATTGGTGCTATAATTTGTGTAATTTGTGCTTTAATAATTATTCCTTTGACAAGAGAAATAATGGAAAAGAGAATGAATCTAAAATTCGGAAAAGCATTCAAATATTTCGTTCCTTTTTTTGGATTTTTTGCCCCCTTATTTTTTATAAACAGCGATGAACTATCTGAAATTGAAAAAAATGATAAATCAAAAACAATTTCTGATTCAATTGCCTTACAACTTGATTCGATTTCAAACGATAGTTCTAAAATAATTGCTCAAAATGAAAACAGAAATATTTTACCTGTTGCTGGAATTGTAAACACAAAAAATAAATTCTCTGAAAATAATAAAGCGAAAAATAATAAATTAGCAAAATCTAATAGAAAGTCAAATTATACAAGTTCAGCAAAAACCGCATATAAAACTAATAAGTCTAAAAGAGCGACAAGAATTAAAAGCACGACGACTTATCAGTCAGTTTCTGGTTATTGTGGACATCCAAATAAAACTGGAGGGAATTGTAAAAGAAGAGTAAAAGGTGGAGGCTATTGTTGGCAACATTCATAAAAAAAACTGTACACAACATCGTACTTGCCAAAACAAAGTTGAACTTAATAAGTTGATATTTTACGAATTTTTGGTTCGCAAAAAATCATTTTGTTTTTTGTATATTTGTAAAAAAAGAAAATGGAAAATCGAATAGACATTCAAAAATTAGAGCCGAATGCATACAAAGCAATGTTTGCTTTAGAGGGCTTTTTACAAAATTCTCAACTTTCTAAAACGCATTGGGAGTTGATTAAAATCCGAGCCTCACAAATTAATGGTTGTGCATTTTGCATCAATATGCACACTTCGGACGCTTTGAATCAAGGTGAAACAACGCAACGTATTTTCCTACTCAATGCTTGGAGAGAAACAGAATTATTTTCAGAAGAGGAACGTGCGATTTTAGCCATAACTGAAGAGGTGACTTTAATCAGCCAAAACGGACTGACAGATAAAACGTATAAAGAAGCCGAAAAACTTTTTGACGAAAATTATATCGCTCAAATCATAATGGCGATTGTAACGATAAATGCTTGGAACAGAATAGCCATAAGTACAAAAAAAACCGTAAAGTAAAAGAGAAAAATAGTTTTATACCTCAGTTGGTGCGAGTATCTTGCTCGTACCAATTCTCTACAAAACACTACATCAAATCTTAAAAACTTCCATCAAAAAGTTGTGCGTTTTCCTTTTACCATTTCGCTTCTTATCTTACTCAGATATTCTGGGGTAATTCCCAGATAAGCAGCCATTTGGGTTTGCGGTAAGCGGTTGGCAAGTTGCGGATAACTTTTCAGAAAATCAAGGTAACGCTCTTCGCCTGTGGAACTCAATATTTGTAACAATCGTTTTTGGATTGCGGTAAGATGTTTTTCCAATAATTCACGGATAATATAGTTGAATTTCGGAGCTTTTTCGTAAAGAATTTTCAGGCGTAATGTACAGGAGTTCGGTTGCTTCCAATGTATCGATATTCAGTCGTGAAGGTGTTTGTTCCCGAAAGCTCACTGCATCGGTCATTATCCAGTTTTCAGCGGCAAACTGCAAGATGTGCGTATCTGCTTTTTCATCCGTAAGATAAAGCCGCATACAGCCTTTTACAATGAAATTGAACTGTTGGCAAACTTCGCCTTCACACAATACAAAGGCTTTCCGCTTGTATGATTTGAAAACAAAAAGTTCGGTTACGAGCCGTTTTTCAGATTCGCTAAGCGGAGTGATATTTTCAAAATATTCAATTAAAGGTTGAAATTTTTCGGGCATCGGGATTGTTTTGTAATAAAAGTTTATGTTTCACAAAAATACATAATTTGCGTAACTTTATAAGGCTCTAAATAAGAAATTCCTATTGAAGATTTTAAATTCAATTTTTTAGTTGTCATTTTTTATTCCAAACTTCTATTTTAGCAAAAAGGTTTAAAACCATCCTCTTCGTAAATGGTTGGTTACGGCATTTAGGTTGAAAACCAAAGTGTAGCGTATCCTTTTGGAATATCCTGGGAAAGATGGCTCAAATCCTAACGATGATTGTACGGGTAAAAAAATCTCCAAAAAATCTGGGATAATTTTTACTTTCACACCACTATCCCAAATAAATTTGGCATTGTGTTCTTTGTTTTTATAAATCCCTGCATCGGCATAAATATTGAACATTTTCCAAATATGCATATCGGTATTTGTACTCGTAATCCATTGGTTTGCAGTAGCGTTTATTAAGGATTTAAAACCGCCTTCCGCCAAAACAAATTGCTGGGAAAGTATGCCCGAAGAGTCGCTTTGTCCCAAAAGATTATAAGAGAAAGCGTAGTTGGACACTCGGGAAATTCCGAAATCGAACAGGTTATTTCTCGTATGATTACTGATGAATAATCCACCGAAAAATCGGAAACTTATTTTCTTATTTTTCGCATATTCCCATCTGTAAAAGGCATCTGCAGAAATTTTTTGGAAATCTTTCATCAGTTGCAAATTGCTTCCCAAATACACTTCGTGGATTAGTTTGTTATCCGAATGGGCAAAACCGATATTCCAAAGATTGTATCTGCCATATTCTTTATTGGCTTGCATTTTTGGAGTTAAATCTTTATCGAAATAATTGTATGAAAACATTATGGAGCGATTGGTATCACTTCGCATAGCTTTCATAAAATTGAGATTGGTAAATATCGTGAATTTTTGGTAAGCCAAATCGTGATTATAATGAAAATAAGAACCCGATGCACCAACCTGAAGACTTCGGAAAAAAGTATTCAGCGGACGAAAACTATACGCAACCAATCCTGAACCCGTAAACGTTTTAGCTCCTGTACTGTAATATGGCGTAGCACTGTAAAAAAATTGCTGGTCAAACAGAGATTTGTTTTGTAGGTTCAATCCCAAAAGAACTTTGTCATAAGCATTGAAATTAAGTTTTGGGCTTAGGAAAATCTCGTTGTATTCAGGGTTTGGAACATCTTTCAAAAGTTTTAATTTTATTTTTTTAGTATTCGCAAATAACCCTTTGGTGTATAGATAATTGTCCCGATAATTGGCTTCGGGGAAGATGTAGCCATCGTTCATCTGTATTTTACGAACATCATTTTTTGGGATAAGATATTCGTTTCGGAGTTTATTTTCCGGCGTGTCAAACCAAAATGAGTGGCGGTTTTTGGTTTCATCTTCCGTAGTTATTTTTATCGGAATCGGGTAATTGGTGTTTTTAGAAATATTAACCAAATAGCCTTCTGGTGTTTTTGTGAAGTTTTTAATTTTAAAATTAAGCCTCATTTCCTTAGTGAAATATGCCGCTAAAAAATCCGAAGAATAGGAGGACTCCACAGAAAGTTGGTTTAGGAAATTATCTGTATTTATGGCTTGGTTTTGGTTTTCGGCAAAATAATTTTGTATAAAATTTTCAAATTTTTCGTGAGAAATTTTTTGTGCAATATAATCGAAAAGGCTTCCAGTTTCAAAATTACTGATTGCCATATCATTAAAATTACTCAAAGCCAAATAATCTTCACCAATTTTTTGGTCTAAATTTTGTGCCATAATGTATTGGTAAACAATCCCAAATCGCTCGGAAAGATTTAGTTGAGAAATATTAAGGTATCTCAATGGTTTTATACCAAGTATTTTTACATCTTCGGGCAGTTTTCCTAAAAGTCGTGTGTCTTTGTAAAACCGATTGATGTATTGTATTTCCAAATAAGTTCTTAGTCCGTTTTTCAGCCAATGGGTTTTATTTTTATCACTTATGGCAATCTGTTGCATTACTTTTTTAGAAAGAATGCTCAGGTAATCCAAATCTGTTTTTTGCGAATCCGAGAACATTTGGAAATGGAACTTCCAAAACTTAATATCATTATTTCCGAAGAAGTTTTCTTTACTCCGAAACTTTTCTGAAATTAAAATTTTATTCGGAACAAAACCCATTTTTTCTTTTATAGAATTGAGTTGAAGCGGGATGTAAAATTCCATAGCCGCTTTCTCCGCATCGGAAACAGTGTAGCCCAATACGATTTTAGAAACGGTAGAATTTAGATTGGCAGATATACTTGTTAGCGGTTCTTTGGAAATAATAAATT
>JAUNTR010000288.1 GCA_030538575.1 Cruoricaptor ignavus
CAAGATTTCATTAATAGAATTGATGACATAAAGAAAGAAAAATACTATTCCAGAGTTACACCGATGACGTTTATGAAAAATCTCAGTCGGGAAGAAATTGCCAGAATACAGGAAATTATTTTTAAATACCCCGCATTCAGCATTGTGCAAAGACCACAAAGACAATACGAGGTAAGCACTTCGGGGAATCTTTTAGGATATACCAACGAGGTAAACGAGCGAGATATAAAAAGAGATTCCCTCTATTATTTGCCAGGCGACATTATTGGGAAATCGGGAATAGAAAAAGCCTACGAAAAAGAATTAAGAGGAATAAAAGGCATTAATTATATTCAAAAAGATATAAAATTAAGGAGCATCGGTTCTTATAAAAACGGCGAGCTGGATAAGGAAGTTGTTACAGGTAAAGATGTTACGCTAACCATAGACTACGATTTGCAACGCATTGCCCAAGAAATGTTGGTAAATAAAAAAGGAGCAATTGTCGCATTAGACCCTAATAATGGTGAGATTTTAGCAATGGCAACAGGTCCAGATGTAAACCCCAATTTATTTACAGGAACAGAAAAAACACGCAACCTCTACCGATTGCAAATGGATACCGTTTACGATTGGCGACCAACCTTCGACCGTTCTGTGCAAGCGGCTTATCCACCAGGTTCTACATTTAAAATGCTGACGGCTCTCGCTGCAATGCAAATGGGCGTAATGACGGACAAAACCGTTTTCCCTTGTGGTGGAGGTTTCAATTATCGAGGATTAAGGATAAAAGGACACGGTGGTGCAGATCCTTTGGTTCCTGCGATACAGGTTTCCAGCAACTGCTATTTTTCTTATGCTTTTATAGCAATGATGAACAAATATCCTGGCGACCCAGGTCGTGGTGTAGATGAATGGAAAGCAATTATGAAAAGTTTTGGACTTGGCGATTTTTTAAATAATGATTTAGCAAGTGGTGTCAGAGGTTTTATCCCAAGCGGAGATTATTACAGAAAAATAAGCGGAGGACAAAAAGATTGGAGTAAATCCTACACGATGAATGGTTCTATCTTCAACGGAATGGGGCAAGGAGCGGTTTCCCTTACACCTTTGCAAATGGCAAATTCTGTTGCAGCTATTGTAAACAAAGGCTGGTTCTACACTCCACATATCGTAAAGTCTATAGACGGAAAACCAAACCCAGACCCAAGATTTAAAAATAAAAATAAAACTTTGGTAGATGCTAAATATTTTCAGCCTGTTATAGATGGTATGGCAGCGGTTGTACTGAGAGGAACTGCACGAGGATTGAAATCCAACGATTTTACCCAACTCGCAAAAACAGGAACAGCACAAGTACCACAAGGGAAAGATAACTCCATATTTGTATTAGCAGCACCTGCGGATAACCCTAAAATAGTTGTAGCTGCTGTGATGGAACACGCTGGCTTTGGAGCAACTTGGGCTGGTCCAGCTTGTACTATAATCGCAGAAAAATACCTTACAGGAACTATAAAAAGAGAACACCTTTATAAGAAAATGGTAACATCCAGTTTTATGCCTGAATATAAAAGACAATGGATTGCCGACCTAAAACGTAAAGGCTTGTACAAAGAACCGAATAAAGATTCTCTGAAAATAATTGAGTTGGAAGAACAACTGAAAAAAGCCAAAGAGGAAACAGCCAAAGAAACCTTGCAACAGAAAATAGATTCATTAAAACAAAAAATAAGGAAAAAATGAGATGGTCGGAAGGTTTAGATAAAATAGGAATAGGTCTGTATCTTTTGCTCTGTACATTTGCTATTGCTAATATATATAGCGTAGATGCGGATTTAGGAAAGAAGCAATTCATTTTTTTTGGAATTTCCTTATTCGTGGGATTTGTTATTTTTGTAACCCGAGCTAAGTTTTTCGAGAATTTGGCGGGTATTTTCTATATCGTTGGTGTCCTTTTACTTATAGGACTTTTCCCTTTCGGAACAGAAATTTTAGGACAAAAAAACTGGTACAAATTCGGTGGGCTTACAATGCAACCCGTAGAGTTTGCCAAGATTGGTACAGCTCTTATGCTTTCCAATTATGTTGCTGGTCCAGATTTTAATATTAAATATAAAAAATCCTTGTGGACTTCGCTTGCTATTATTGGCATTCCAGCAGTTGTAGTTTTGGCAATTCCAGATGTTGGCTCATTACTCGTTTTTGGAGCATTTGCTATTGCCCTTTATCGGGAAGGGCTTAGTGGTTGGTTTTTTATTGTAATTGGTATTTTTGCAACTGTGTTTTTAGTTGCCATTGCTGTAAATCCTATTTATGTGTGTATTGCTATTTTGCTAATTGCGGGGATTATTATTTTATTTAATTACGGTAGAATTAGTTGGGATGTATTATCTATATCTGCCATTTTAGGAACTTTGATAGTGCTTTGCGGTTTGGCATTTGCAACACCAACGGTTTTAGAAAAACTCCCAAAACACCAAAGAGAAAGAATAGAAGTTTTGTACAAAGGCGAGCGTGCTTTTCGGGATACTTCGGGTTATAATTTGCTTTATTCCAAAACGGCGATTGGTTCGGGAGGATTTTGGGGGAAAGGCTACAAAGAAGGCTCTGTAACGCAAGGGCGTTTCGTTCCCGAGCAACAGACCGATTATATTTTTTGCACCGTAGGAGAGGAGTGGGGTTTCTTTGGGAGTACAATTCTTATCTTGGTATATTCGGTTTTTATTGGTCGCATTTATTATTTAGCTGAAAGGCAAAAAACACATTTCAATCGGGTTTTTGGCTATTCTTTTGCATCGATATTGCTCATCCATTTCGGGATAAATATTGGGATGGTTATGGGGCTTTTTCCTACGGTTGGTATTCCGTTGCCGTATTTCAGTTATGGTGGGAGTTCGCTTTTGGCATTTTCTATTATGACGGCTATTTTCTTTAAACTAAATTATGC
>JAUNTR010000289.1 GCA_030538575.1 Cruoricaptor ignavus
AACATTATCAAAAAGAAGTGGCGAAAAAAATAGAGCAAGGAAAATTAATCAAAGAAAATAATCATCTAAAAATCCCCGAAGAACATTGGTTTTTAGCAGATGGCATTGCAGCAGATTTATTTGTGTTGTGAGAATTTAGTTGATGCTATATATGGCAGAATATCAAAATATTACGGTATAAATTTTGATGTTACGTTATTAATTTATATTTTTACACGTAGATTAATCGATATGAATACCAAATTAACTCTTAACCTCGATAAAAGCATTATTCACAATGCTAAGGAATATGCTAAGGAAAATAAAGTAAGTTTGTCTAAACTTATTGAAAACTATTTGAATTCATTAACGAAAAAAGAATCTCAAAAACCTGCCATAAGCACGCTTGTTGAAAGTTTGACAGGGATAATTCCTCCTCAATCTGAGAAAAATATTGATGAAGATTATTACGAATATTTAAGCAAAAAATATTCGTGATGGAAAAAGTGTTCGTAGATACTAATATTGTTTTGGATTTGCTGGAAAAAAGAGAAAAATTTTACGAAGAAGCACAGCAGTTGTTCACTCTCGCAGACGGAAAAAAGGTAAAACTATACGTTTCTGCACTTACGATTGCCAATATTCATTATCTGTTGTTTAAACATTTGAAAATGGAAGCTCGAAAAGTGATTTCAAAGTTTAAGGTTCTTGTAGAGGTATTAGCATTTGATGACAAAATATTGGAACTTTCTCTTGCTTCGGATTTTACAGATTTTGAAGATGCCATTCAGTATTACACAGCAATTGAGTACGATATGCGAGTTATTATTTCCAGAAATAAAAAGGATTTTAAAAATGCAAAATTGCCAGTTCTTACAGCAAATGAGTTTTTGAAGCGATGATAGGTTTTAATATTCCATAATCGTTTTATCTATAAAAATCTTCCGTTACAAATCTCCCATAAAATCATTATTTTTGCATAAATTTTAGTTTTAGTGAAAAAGAAAAAAGAAGACTTCTCGCATCTCCAACCACAGCAACCTATCGGGATTTTCGATTCTGGGGTTGGTGGGCTTACCTTTGCCAAAGAGATAAAAAAACTTTTGCCACAGGAGAATATCATCTATTTTGGGGATACCAAAAATCTGCCTTATGGCGAAAAATCCAGAGAAGCCATTATTGGTTACGCAACAAATATTACCAATTTTCTTTTAGAAAAAAACTGCAAAGCCATTGTTATCGCTTGTAATTCTGCAACTGCCAATGCCTTGAAAGAAGTGCAGGAATTGGTAAATCACAGAGTTCCCGTGATAGATGTCATCAATCCCGTTGCTGAAAAAGTGGCTTACGAAATTCATAATAATATCGGTGTTATTGCGACTAAAGCTACGGTAAATTCGGGTTTGTATCGCAAATCCATCCGAAAGCATAATAAGTTTATAAAAGTAGATGAATTGGCGACTCCGCTTTTAGTTCCTGCGATAGAAGAAGGTTTCAAAAACCATCCGATTACTCACGCTATTATTTATAATTATTTGAGTAACAGTAAATTAAAAAATATAGAAACGCTTATTTTAGGTTGTACACATTATCCGTTGCTTTTGGATGAGATTAAACAATATTACGGCAATCGAGTTCGGATAATAGATTCTCCTGGGATTGTTGCCAATCAGTTGAAGATGATTTTAGACCAAAACCACTTGCTCAATAGTAATAATCCAAAGCCAGAATATCATTTTTATCTATCGGATATTACCAAAAATTTTATAAAGATTTCTAAAAAATTCTTCGGAAATGCTATCAATTTAGAATTGAAAGTATTGTAGTTATTTTTAGGTTTTATGTTCAAAGTTCAGAAACATTCCCAAAATTGAGGAATGTTTTTTTTCTGCCAAAATTTCATTTAAAATTATTTTTCTGCCATTTTGGACATAAAGTTTAGATTTTAAAATTCAAAATTCAAATGGCATAATCTTGGAGTTTCACAAGCCGAAATTAATTTTTTAAACATTTAATAAAATATAATTATGTCAGTAAATTTCAAACCATTAGCAGACAGAGTTTTGGTAGAACCAAACGCTGCTGAAACCAAAACGGCATCAGGAATTATTATTCCCGATACGGCAAAAGAAAAACCACAAGAAGGAACTGTTGTCGCAGTTGGACCAGGAAAAAAAGACGAACCAACTACCGTAAAAGTAGGCGATAAAGTGCTTTACGGAAAATACTCCAGTTCTGAACTCAAACTTGACGGAAAAGATTATTTAATTATTAGAGAGGGAGACCTTTTAGGTGTTTTAAATTAAAAAATAATATTATGAGTAGAAAAGGAGGAAGCACGTGGGTTAAAGCTAACGAAACGGGTAAAGTTGAAGGTAGAAAACAAGGTCGGAAGAGAGGTCAGAAAGAAGGGGCTGGATTATTTGCTTTTATTGCAGTTATTGGCACTGTCGCTGGATATTTACTTGGCAAAAAAAAATAGAATGGCTCACAGGTATAGGAATCCAAAGACTATCTTAACACCTCAGGATATGATTTCGAGTGTGAATGTGATTTACGAGGATCCAAATGGAGTTTCGGTTGCTATAATTGAATGGGATGGCAAAAGAGTGATTGGAATGAGATGGAATATAGCCTTAAGGGAATGGGATGATGCCGACAAAATATCGGGTGCGAAAGAATCCTTAGGTGTTCCTACTTCGAGAAGTTACCCAACTTGGTTTATTTTGCCAAATGAAATTTCAGATGATCATTCTGATTTGTCAAAAATTCTTAAAAATATTAAACTTTAATAATCCTCAATAAGAGGTATAAAATATATCGCAAATTACTAAAAGCATAAAACATTAAAAAAATGGCAAAAGAAATAAAATTCGATATCGAGTCAAGAGATGCACTAAAAAGAGGTGTAGATGCTCTTGCAAACGCAGTGAAAG
>JAUNTR010000290.1 GCA_030538575.1 Cruoricaptor ignavus
CTTTTCTTAATTTGGAAAACCTGAAATTCCTAATTTTAGGTGGAGGAAATGAGGCGTTGGAAAGCCTGAAAACCTTGGTCGGAAACTATCCCGAAACCGAGATAAGCCTTGTTGCACCACAAGTTTCAGAGGAAATAAAAACTTTTGTCGATAAAAAAGAAAATATAAAAATCTACGAAAGACGATTCTTTGAATACGATTTTTACAATTCGCAAATTGCCGTAGTTGCTGATGAACAGGTGCAATTTTATTCAGAAATTATAGATATTGTACAGAAAAAAAATATTCTGTTGAGCATCTATAACAAACCCGATTTAAGTGATTTCCAAATAGAAACTCTTTTTAATGAAAAGAAAAATATACAGGAAATCCCACCGCAAGAGGAACAAAAATACAAATGGCAATACCAACACGAAGCCAAAAAATACAGACGATTAGTCATTTATCTTTCGCTTTCGTTTGCTGCTTTTTTCTTGGGAATAGCGTTTGATAAATATTTTTCTTTGCAAGACGCCCAAGTCTTTGTAGAAAATATCCCTACGGAATTTTATTATTTTGTTGCCATAGGTTTTGTCGCACAGTTGATAGATGGTGCTGTGGGATTGGGTTACGGCTTAACTTGTGCAACATTTATGTTAGCATTTGGTGTAAAATTGCCTGCAATTTCGGGGTCTATACACACGGCAGAAATGTTTTCCAGTGCGATGAGCGGTTATTCGCATTACAAATTCGGAAACGTGAACAAAAAAATGCTTTTCTGGTTAGCATTACCAGGAGTTTTGGGAGCTGTATCTGGTTCATTATTACTCATTTATCTCGGTAATGAATATGAACATATTGCAAAAATGATTTTGGCGGGTTACACCATTATTATGGGAATTCGTTTAGTTGCATTAGCCCTAAAAAAAGTAATTGCTAAAAAGAAAACCAAAGCCATTGGGCGATTAGGATTTTTAGGTGGATTTATGGATGCTTTTGGTGGCGGAGGTTGGGGACCGATTGTAACGTCAACCTTGCTATCGAAAGGTAGAACACCGAAATATGTTATCGGAACGGTAAGTTTAGCGGAGTTTTTTGTAACGCTTTCGGCAGCGATTGTATTTTTTTCATCATTAGGAGTTTCCCATTTAGAAATTATCATCGGACTGATTACAGGTGGTGTAATAGCCGCACCTTTGGCAGCAAAACTCGCAGGGAAATTACCGCAACGTACTGCATTGCTTTTGGTAGCCGCATTACTCATCATTTCCAGTACAAGGATTATTATTAAGCTTTTTTAACTAAATAGAATAAAGAATATTAAACTTTAAATCTTAAATTATGAAAATGAACTATCACACCAGAAAATGGATAAAACCCGAAGACCTTAATCCCAATCATACGCTTTTTGGTGGACGATTACTACAATGGATTGATGAAGAGGCTGCTCTCTACGCCATTGTACAACTGGAAACACCGAGATGTGTAACCAAATATATTTCCGAAATTAATTTTGTAAGCTCTGCCAAACAAGGCGATATTATAGAGATAGGAATTATAGCGACCGATTTTGGGAATACATCTATCACATTGCGTTGCGAGGTAAGAAATATGATGACCCGAGAAACGATTATCACAATTGATAAAATTGTTTTTGTAGGCGTAGATGAAAACGGAAAACCTACCAAACACGGCAAAACCAAAATAGAATATATTACTGATAGATTGAATAGCGAGTTATAATATTTTTCGTTAAATACAAATTATGAAGAAAATAAAACTAATATGTTCGTAGGAAGGAAATTAAGATTAAAAAACATACAGGCTTGGCTCGGGAGACAAATTTTTTGGCTCGTAATTTTCAATAGTGGGATTGCGATGTTGTATTATTTTGGACTGATAAAACTTTCGTTGCCTTGGCTTCCCGTATCAATTATCGGTACAGCAGTCGCATTTTTCGTAGGTTTCAAAAACAACCAAGCCTATGACCGTATGTGGGAAGCCCGCAAAATATGGGGCGGAATAGTGAACGACAGTCGAAGTTTCTCTATGTTTGTAAATACTTACGTAAAATCCTCTGCCGAATTGCCGCTTGCAGAAGCTAAAATCATTAAACAAAAACTAATTTATAGGCATATTGCTTGGCTCTACGCACACCGCATACAATTGTTAGAACCTACTCAGTGGGAGCAAGTTAGTGCTTCGGGACATACAGGAAAATGGGCAGAACGTTTCAGTAGAAATTTTGGTTTGGGAAGAATAGATGGAGATGTGCATATCGAAGATTTAAAAAAATATCTGAGCGAAGAAGAATACAACCGTTTGCCATCGTACAAAAATATGAGTACGCAACTTACTAATAATCAATCAGAAGCGATAGCGGAATTGTATGAAAAAGGTATTATTAATGATTTTCAACAAATGCAGTTCATGGAAATATTACGCACACTATACGAACTGCAAGGTCGCAATGAACGTATTAAAAAATTTCCGTTTCCGCGTGATTATTCCAGTATGAGCTTGTTTTTCGTTACCATATTCATCGTGCTATTTCCGTTTAGTTTAATACCAGAATTGTTGCTCATCAGCAAATTAGCCTTTTGGGTAAGTATTCCTATTACGACACTTATCGGTATGGTTTACATCATTATGGAGCAGTTGGGCGATTACCACGAAAATCCGTATATGGGAACGCCACACGCTATGCCGATGCTTTCCATTTGCCGTACTATTGAAATAGATTTACGACAAATGCTCGGCGAAACCGAACTACCTCCTGCGATAAAAACTGTGGACACAGTTCTGATGTAGAGTTTAGATTAATTGACTTACAAAATTTCATTTTTTCATTATAAAAAAATCCTGAGTTTTGGCTCAGGATTTTCTTTTTATTGATAACAAAAATTCTACATTATTTTACTTGATCTA
>JAUNTR010000291.1 GCA_030538575.1 Cruoricaptor ignavus
TTTTTCATTGGTTAAAAATTAGAAAAAAGAAGCAGATTTCTCCGCTCCTTTTTTGTAGTAATCAATTTTAGTTATTTTAATTAAAAATCAAACTTTAAACCGAAGGAGAATCTGGCTCTGTAATATTCGGCTTGTGAAGTTCTTGCAGAAGAACCTTGGTAGAACCTAAGTGGTTGGTTGGTAAGGTTGTTGGCTTCTACAAAGACACGCATCCAATCTTTAATCATATAGGAAGCATTGGCATCCAAGAATGTTTGTTTGTCGTAATAGATGTCTGAAAAATCATCTCCTCCTAATTCAAATAGATAAGCTGCTGCATGGTTTAGAGATACTCTGGCAGAGAACCTCTTGTTTTCCCAAGAAAGAGAAGAGTTGAACATATGCGGTGCTGTTCCAGGGAGCATAAGACCTGTTCTTAGTTCTCCTTCATCGGTATAGATTCCTTTGGCATCGGATTTTGTGTAAGTATAATTTAGGTAAATTCCGAAGTTTTTAGCAAAACCAGGTAGGAAATCCAATTGTCTTTGGAAAGCCGCTTCGAAACCATAAACATCTACCGATTCTCCATTTCTGGAAGTTCTGAAATCGTAAACCTCTGTAGCACTTAATGTTGCTAATGTATCTGTTAAATCTGGGAAGTCTTGTGCAAATTTAGCAGCACTATAATTTCTATCTCTGTAAGTGTAGATGAAATTATTTAGTTTTTTATAGAATCCACCAACGGAGAAGATACCTACGTTTTTGAAGTAATATTCTCCCATTACATCGTAGTTGTAAGCGTAGGTTGCTTTCAGGTTCGGGTTACCTGCTGTAATATCGTTATCTCCTGGTACAATGCTCACAAATGGCGAAAGACGGTAATAATCTGGTCTTGCCAATGCGGTGGAGAATGCGGCTCTTAATATTAAATCTTTGGTTGGTGTATATTTCAGAGCAAAACTTGGGAGGATATTGGTGTAAGAGTTTTTCTCGGTTCTTGTTCCTTCCAATTGGTTTTCATCTTCAATAATGTTACCTCTGTATTTGGTATTTGTATGTTCTAATCTTGCACCAAAGATGACAGAGAATTGGTCGCTAAGATTTTGGTCGAATCTAAGATATCCGGAATAGATTTCCTCGTTTGCACGATAATTTTGTCCCAAGAACTCTTCTGGTCTTCTGGTTTTTGTAAAGAGGTCGGAATTGTTTAGATCCAAGTTCCCCAAATAAGTATTGGTTGCGAAATATCCTGGAACATATTTTTCTCCTGCGGCATATTTTTCTCCGCTCCAAAAAACAGTTTGAGTATCAGCCATTGTTCCAATAGTTGGATGGTTGCTGGTTGCACGATATCTGTAATAATCGTTTTCTCTGTCTTTCAGTTTTAGCCTTGCTTTACCTCCCAATCTTATTCTACCTTTTTGTCCTTCTATGAATGTAAATGGTATTCTTAGATTAAATCTACCAGTTAGTTCTTCTTCATAGGTTTTCCCTTGGCTTTCGATAATGTTTCTCAGTCTATAATCAGCTGGTTGCAAATCGGCTACGGTTTCTAATAGTGGGAATCTTAGGTCGCTATAATCGCCTGTAAATGCAACACCTGTTCTATTGAAATCTATATATCTTTCGTTTGGTCTTTGTTCCTCAGCTCTGGAGTAGGAGAGTGCCCAATCCAAATCTATTTTAGAGCCTAGGATATGATCTCCGCCTAAGGAATAGTTTTGCATAATCTGGCGTTCCAATCTTGTTGCATCGTTCAGTTTATCATTTACACCACCTTTGGTTTCTCTTCTTATCTCGCCTGTAAAAGTGCCGTCATCATTTCTTTTTATGCTTCTGTATCTCGCTCTGTATCTGTTTTCCCAGTCATCTCTCCAGTTATAGAGGGCTTGTAGGTTTAGGCGGTTTTTGTCATTAATTTTAAAATCAAAATTAGCTCCCACACTTTTTCTTTCTCTTTTCACATCGTATTTACGGATGTCCATTTGGCTAAGGAAGAGGTTGCCGTTTTCTTCTTTCCATACACCTTCTATATTATCAGAACCGTAATCGTTGTTGTTATAAGAACCATTGAAAACCACACCCAATTTTCCGTTGGCAAATCTGTTACCGTACATAAACGAGTTGGTAAAAGCAAATCTATCTCGGATAGAATTATATCCCGAACCTGTTGTAATAGAGATTCTTTCTTTGTTTGGTGCAGTTCTTGTCGTAAGGTTTACCGAGCCACCTATCGCATCACCATCCATATCAGGAGTTAGCGTTTTGTTTACTTCCACCATTTGTATCATATCCGAAGGAATCAAATCCATTTGTACTCTACGGTTGTCGCCTTCCGCAGAAGGAATACGGTTTCCGTTGAGGGTAACAGAATTAAGTTCCGGAGCAAGACCACGAATGATGATATCCCTTGCTTCACCTTGGTCGTTTTGCATGGTAATTCCAGGTACACGTTTTAGAGCATCTCCGATATTGGCATCTGGAAATTTCCCGATTTGTTCTGTAGAAATTACGTTGGTGATGTTAGAATTATTTCTTTGTGTATTTAGTGCTCTTGCTTGGCTTTGGCGAGCAAAACCGATAACGTTTACCGCTTGTAAAGTTGTAGATTTGGAATTGAGCAAAATATCCTGCGTAATACCGCTTTTGGTAACAGTTACATTGTAGCTGGTTTTGCCATAACCAAGATAATCCACGCTCATAGTATATTTGCCTTCGGGAACGTTTAGGAAGACAAAATCCCCTTGCGAATCGGAGATGGTGTAGATATTACCTGGACTCAACGTGATTTTCGCACCAGGAAGGGCGATTTTGTTTTCATCATTAATTTTTCCTGAAACCGTTCCGCTCTGTGCAAAAACGTATGCCGAAGCACAAAACAAAATCGTACATAAAACTCTTTTCATTTTCTTTAATTAAA
>JAUNTR010000292.1 GCA_030538575.1 Cruoricaptor ignavus
TCCAAAATTACCCAATCGCACTTTGTAGAGCCACCATCGACTATTGCAATCATATATAAATAAAATTTAAGAATGCTAAAATATGAAATTATCACATAAAAATAGAACGTTGGCTATTGTTTTTTGGAAAAAAATAAAACAGTGAAGATTATAGATTTGCAATCGGCTTTTATTTTAAATCCCAAATACTCATCATTGCCTCGGGCTAATCTTTATGCTCTTCGGTATGCAAAAGCCAATCTTCTATCTCGTCTTCCAAGTAAGAAGTTTGCAGTTTTATGGCATTGATGAAATCATCGGGAATTGGCGGACCTTCGGCGGTTTCCAAATTCCAAAGTTCTTCGGACATTGTTTCGTACTCAGAAAAAATTCTTTTAAATCTTGGGTTATTTTTTTCCAATTCTGCTATTATAGTTTGCTGAGGTTGGAATTTTGTGTACCTTGTTGTAGTTTTCACAACATTTCATTTTGTAGTTAGGTCGTTATAATATTCAAACTTTTCGTCCAAGATAAGGCATTTTCAGAGTTTTTAAAAAATATAGGATTATCTGGTAAAATTTCACAAATCTGACGATAAATATATGAATATTTTTGAATTTAGCAAATACTTATGTTATTTTTTTTAATAAAAGTCAAAATTTTAACTCTAATTCAAGAACAAACATTTGTAAGAAAAAGTACTATTACTCAGCCATTAGACTGATTATCAAATACATTACATCAAAAATACATCTTAATAATATTAAATGTATCAATAATCGGATTTTTTGTTTTAAAGAAAACGATATGCTTTATTCTAAAGTTATTATATTTACCTGCATTTTTTCTCAGAAAACAAAAAATTAATCGAAAGCTAAAAAATGGTAGGCAAATTGTATTGTTTACTGTAAGAAATCCTTTTAATCCGATGCAGATAAAAGATATTATAAGAAAAGTAAAACAAATAGAAATCCGAACCAAAAGGAAATCCGAAGCCGCACTAATGGGACAATATCACAGTGCGTTGAAAGGACAAGGAATGACGTTCTCCGAAGTGCGACCTTACCAATTTGGCGACGAAATCCGAAGAATAGATTGGAATAAAACCGCCCGTTTCCGAGAGCCGTATGTAAAAGTAATGGAGGAAGAGCGGGAACTTACGGTGATGCTTTTGGTGGACATTTCGGCATCGATGGACTACGGAAGCAAAATCGCTATGAAACGAGAATTTGTTGCAGAAATCTGTGCCAGCATAGGATTTTCAGCAACGGGAAATAATGATAAAGTAGGACTTATTTTATTCGCTGATAAAGTATATAAAGTTATCCCACCACAAAAAGGGAGAAAACACGTTTTATCCATCATTTCGCAAATTCTTTCAGCAGATTATATTTCCGCAAAAACCAATACAGATACGGCTTTGCAATATGTAATGAATATTTTTAAGAAGAAATCCTTCATCTTTATGTTCTCCGATTTTCAAGATGCATATAGCAAAAAAACTTTGGGTGTGGCAGCAAAAAAACATTCGGTATTGGCAATGCGAATTTACGATGAAAAAGATGAGCAAATCCCCGATATTGGTTATGCATTTTTCCGAGATGTGGAAACAGGAAATGCAATTTGGGCCAATACATCCAGCAAAAGATGGCGTTATAATTTTGCCGAAGAACAAAGGCAAAAACTGCGACAGGTGAAAGACGATTTCGAAAACAGCTCAGCAGGATTTTTAGATATTGGCACAGGCGAAGACTACGCCAAACTCCTCTATCGGTATTTCCAGAAAAGATAATTTTGTATATTTGATAAAAATATTAAGCAATGACTTACGCAGAAAAAAATATCGTTGAAACCTACTCTAACTTAATCGAAAAACTAAGTTCGATGGGAAAACTTGAGTTGCTTGAAAAATTAGCAAAATCTTTAAAACGAGAAAAAAAATCGAAAGAAGAAGATTTTTTCGATTCTTTCGGTGCTTTTTCTTCAGAAAAATCAGCGGAAGATATTATTAAAGATATTAAGGAAAATAGAAAATTCAGAAACAAAGATTTGAAATTTTAAATATTATGCAATATCTTCTTGATACCAATATTTGCATTTTTTTCCTTCGTGGAAAGCTTAATTTGGATGAAATTATTAGGAAAAAAGGAGTCTCAAACTGTTTTATTTCTGAAATAACAATTTTTGAGTTGAGGTTTGGTGCTGAAAATAGTAATGACCCTAAAAAATCGCATAAGGCTGTAGATAAATTTATTGATGGGCTTTCAGTTATTCCAATTATTGGTTCTGTTGAAAAATATGCTGAAACAAAGTTAAAATTACGAAAAAAGGGAACTCCTCTACACGATGAATTTGATTTAATAATCGGAGTAACTGCTCTCGCAAACAAACTAACATTGGTTACAGATAATATAAAAGATTTTAAAAATATTGAAGATTTAAAAATTGAAAACTGGTTTGAAAGATAGTTTTTTTTCAGCAAAGCAATAATATATTTTAATTTTAAAATAACAAATCATCACAAAAAATCAATCAAAAATTGAAAAAAATATTATTCATATTTTCGTTATTCGCAAGTGTTTGGGTATTTTCCCAAACGCTGTATTCCGCTTTGGAGAAGAAAACCATCGCTTTGGGCGAACCCAATATTTACAAAATTCGGATAGATGGTTTGGCTGGTAAAAACGTGGAAATCGCTCCGAAAAACGAACTGCTTCCTTTTCATTTTGAGGAGATTAGCGATGCTACCACACTGCAAGGCCACTCCTATGAACGCACGATAGAATTTACCGTTTTCGAAGAAGGGAAATTTACCATTCCGTCTTATGATGTAAAAATTGGCGGAGAAACTTCTAGAACAATATCTTATGAGTTGGAAGTCATCAATACCGCACAAAAAGGCGAACAGATTAATGACAT
>JAUNTR010000293.1 GCA_030538575.1 Cruoricaptor ignavus
TCTTGGTTTCGAGAGAGAGAATGTAACGATTAAAAATCCAAAAGACATTACATTTGCTTATGATAGAGAAAACAAAATCCTAAAAGCTAAGGCTAAAAATACATTAATCATCGAAAATAAAAAGTTGGGATATTATGTTGAATACAACCTGATAAATTTTTCGATAGATGATGGTTTGAAAATGTCTTCATATTCCGGAACATCTTTGTTTAAAGAGATGCGTGGTGGAAAGACAAAACAACTGGAATGGCAAGCTAATCGCCTAAATGCCTATTACGGGAGTGCGATGCATTTTTTTCGCTCGGCTTTTAATCATCGGGTAAATGATGAAGGTTTTATCGTGAATCACATCGTGGAAATCCCAAATCCCAAATATCCTTCAAAAGAAGAGTTACAGAAATCGGAAGAATATTTTCGTTCTCTTAAAAACAAAAATGATGGTAAAAACCCATTTGTTGTCTCAAAAGAAATACAGGAAATAGAATGGCGAAAAAGAAATGAAAGCGAGTTTTCTTTGGCTTTGGTTGAGCACAAAATAGCCTCTGAAAAATTTATCACCAAAGATATTCATGGGACTTTTTTTGCTTTTAAAGATTTATTGGGAATTGTGTATCAGAAATTTCCTTTCAATATAAATAAAGGTGTGATTACAAAAGCAACAATCCCGATAAACACGAGTTCCATCATCAACACTTACGGTAATATTTTTGAACTAAGTGAAGACGGAAATTACACGAATCCTGACCAAATGATTTTTATGGACGATTGGGCAAAACAAAAATTTTCAACTCTTTTGCCACTGGATTATACTCCGGATAGATAAACCGCAATAAAATTTTATTTCAAAAAAATCTGCTAATACATGGCATAATACCAATCTCCATTTTTCAGGTAGTCTTCGTAGATTATGGAGTAAATTGCTGACTCGTTTGCCAGTTCTTTTATTTCTTTTTCCAGCTGTCCGTTATTGTTATATATTTTCATCAATAGCCATTCTCCGTTTCTCTCTATTAGTGTTTCTTTACCATCTTTTCGAATGGTAAGTTTCCCCGTTTGCAAGATGCCTCCTTTTACAATTACTACATCAGGAAGCGGTTTGCCGTCTTTGTAAACTGTAATATTTGTGGTGAAATAGTATCCTTCATCTTCTTTATTCGTCGTATAAGTGTAGGTTTGTTTACCATTTTCATCATAAACTTTATTTTGATAGATGTTGCTTACTCCATCCAATATCTTTTGGAATCGAAGTTGTTTTGCCTTATCATACAGTTCCTGCGAGATTAGAACGCCATCCTTGTAAACTTCCATATTACCATATTCGAACCTTGTACCATCTTTCGGACTGCCATATTCATCATAGGTTAATTGCGATTTTTGTTTACCGTTTTCATCATAGTAGATGGCTTTTTCTCGGTAAATACTTTTAGGGTTAGTGGTATATTCTGCACGAATTACACCAGTATCGTAATAATAAGTTTCTTTTATAGGTAAGAAAGATTTATATTCGGTTTTGCGTTCTATAACATTATCTTTTTCATAAAAGAATATTATTTCCGTACCTTCAAATATGGAAAAATAACCATCAGGACTTTTCTTGTACAATAGGTTTCCTATTAATTTGCCATCTTTATCATAGGTTTTTCTTGTGCTAATATCGCTGTCTTTTTGGTATTCCGATTTTAGCTTACCATTTTCGTAGTAGTATTTTTCCGATGCTAATTTTCCATTTTTGTATTCTATTACATAGTTCACTCGCATTGGATTATAGGTATAGTTTACGTGCAGATTATTGTCATAATCATAACCTATACTTTCTCCAATATATTCTCCAAAGTTTCCAAAATATTTCACAGTAGGTTCATCATTTTTATCGTGATGCATTTCAATCCGCACTCCTTTTATATCATCATCGTAGGTAATATCTTTTACAGGTCGAGAGTCTTTGTATGTAGAAATCTGATTGACGTAAGTGTAATTTGTAACATCTTTGTAAACGTAGTACGTTCCCGAATATTTGCCTTTAGCATCGTAATCCAAATCTTGCGTTACCCGACCTTGCTCATCATAACTTTTGGATTTCCCTATTGGCTGTCCATTTTTAAAATTCCTATGCATCATCTCTTTTCCATCCTCGTAAAACCAGGTAACTTTTCCATCGAAGATTTCACTTCCAGCAGTGGTATCTTTTGCCCAACCTTCCATTTGTAATTGCCCATTTTTGTAAAAATCTTTTATCAAAAAAAGGTCGTTATTCTGCGACAATTCTCGGTAATACACCATATTTTCTTTGGTTGTTATCTGCCAATCTTTATCGAAATAAATCTTATCCTGCGAAAACATAATAAGACCTAATTGTAATAAAATGATAATCAGTAGTTTTTTCATAATTTTTATTTCTAATGATTTTTTACAATAATTAAAAACCTCGACATTTATCAACCGAATATATGAAAATCTTCGGTTAATTTTAGATATTCTTCGGAGTAGGTTCTTGGGCTTTTTTCTATCACAAAATCTGTTTCTTCCACATTGTTTGGTGTAAACGAAAACTCAAGAATATTGCGTTTCAAAGCACCATTTTTCATTCCAAAAATATTAATTTTCTTTCTAAGGAAAAGATGTTGGGCTTCGCAAATTTCAATAAAATCCGCAGCGGAATCACTTGGAATAATAACGGAAAACAACCCTTTTTCTGATAAATGCATTGCTGATTTCTCAATTAATTCCGAAAAATTAAGCTCCACATTTTGTCTTGCTAAAATATCTTTTGTAGAATTATTCGCTTCAAAATAAGGTGGATTACTCACTATAATATCGTATTTTTCTTCGCTTTCAAAGGTTTTAAAATCCGCCAATTCTACTTTCATTCTTTCCGAAAAAGGCGATTGG
>JAUNTR010000294.1 GCA_030538575.1 Cruoricaptor ignavus
GGTTGGATTTTGGGTTTTGAATTTTGAATTGTCACTCTGAGCGAAGTCGAAGAGGGATTTTGAGCTTTTAACCTCAAATTTAACTTTTTAACTTCAAACCTTGAACTTGAAACCTTAAACTCAAAACTTTGAATTTAAAAACCTTTTCTTTATTTTTACAAATTCTAAATTATTAATCAAACCATAAAAAAATGGAAAAACAATATAACGTTCTTGGGATGACTTGCTCTGGTTGTCAGAAAAAAATCTCCGAGAAACTCAATTCTATAACGGGAATTACTGCGGACATCAATTTGGAAAATAGCACAGCAACTATATCTTCGGATAAAGAATTGAACTTAGATGAACTTAATCAAGAATTAAAAGAACTTGGGCATTATTTTTTAGAAGATCCCAATGCTCCGAAAAATACAGATTTCATTCCACCGCAAGATCGCATTTCGCCGAGTTCCGTTTATTATTGTCCGATGGAATGCGAGGGCGATAAAGTCTATTTCCAGCAAGGAAAAAGATGCCCAACTTGCAATATGTATTTAGTTCCGATTGAGGAAAAAAATCAAGAACAAAAAACAAAGAACAAAGAGCAAAGAAGCGAGAAGCAAGAAGCGAGAATCAAGAATCAAGAATCGAATGCGGGAAAATACTATTGTCCAATGTTTTGCGAGGGCGATAAAGTGTATGACACCAATGTTGGCTGTCCCGTTTGTGGGATGGATTTGGTGCAAATTCCTGGAAAATCTGGCGAGATTTCCGAAGATAAAACCGTAAAAATCCTTAGTAAAAAATTATGGATTTCTCTGATTTTCACCATTCCTGTTTTCATTTTATCAATGGGAGGAATGTGGATTAATTTTCCATTTTCCAATAAAATTCAAGGAATTTTAGAATTATTGCTAACGCTTCCTGTTTTGTTTTACAGTGGTTGGTTTCTGATGGTTCGTGGTTGGAAATCCTTCAAAACTTGGAATCTAAATATGTTTTCACTCATTGCTTTGGGCGTTTCAGCAGCGTTTATTTTCAGTTTACTCATCTTGTTTTTTCCACAAATTTTACCGCACGAATTTTCTCACGATGGCAAATCTCATTTCTATTTTGAAGCCGTAACTGTCATTTTAACTTTGGTAATTCTCGGTCAGTTATTAGAAGCCAAAGCCCACCAAAGAACGGGAAAAGCCATTGAAGCCTTGATGAACCTTTCTCCCGATGAAGCTAATCTCATCATTAATAATGAAGAAAAAAAAGTACCACTTTCGGAGGTAAAAGTCGGGAATTTGCTTCGTGTAAAACCAGGCGAAAAAATTCCTGTGGACGGAAAAATTACGGAAGGAAATTCCAGCATTGATGAAAGTATGATTACGGGAGAACCCATTCCTGTGGAAAAATCTATTGATGATAAAGTAACTTCGGGTACGATAAACGGCAACGGAACTTTCATTATGAAAGCCGAAAAAATTGGTAGTGATACGCTGCTTTCCAAGATTATAGAAATGGTAAATTCTGCAAGCAGAAGCCGAGCACCGATACAAAATCTGGCAGATAAAGTATCTAAAATTTTCGTACCAACCGTGATTGCGATTTCCGTTCTTACCTTTGTTGTTTGGTATATTTTCGGAACGGAAAACCGATTGATTTTCGCTTTGGTAAATGCCGTTGCAGTACTGATTGTGGCTTGCCCGTGTGCGTTAGGTTTGGCAACTCCAATGTCTTTAATGGTGGGAATTGGCAAAGGTGCAAACAACGGAATCCTGATAAAAAATGCCGAAGCTTTGGAGCAAATGAACAAAGTAAATGTGCTGATTACCGATAAAACAGGAACGCTAACCGAAGGCAAACCAACAGTTTCCGAAATTATAACTACGGAAAGTCATCAGAAAAATGAAATTCTGAAATTAGCTGCATCATTAAATCAAAATTCGGAACATCCACTTGCAAATGCAGTTTTGATAGAATTTAAGAAAGAAAATTCAATTTTTGATAAAACTAAAAATTTTGAAAATATTAGTGGAAAAGGCGTAAAAGCTGAAATTGAAAATAATAGAATTTTGCTTGGAAATGACGCATTATTAAAACAATTCAACATTGAAATTCCCGATTCATTAAAATCTAAAATTATTGAAAATGAAAATCAAGCAAAAACTGTTTCTTTTGTTACCAAAGGTAATGAAGTTTTGGGATTCATCACATTTTCAGATCAAATAAAATCCACTTCCAAAAAAGCCATCCAATATCTTCAAAATGAAGGCATTGAAGTTATTATGATGACAGGCGACAACGAACACACCGCAAATGCTGTTGCGAAAGAATTAGGTATTAATAAATTCATTTCCAATGCTTTACCACAAGATAAAATGGAAAAAGTGAAGCAACTGCAAAGCGAAGGAAAAATTGTTGCAATGACAGGAGATGGCATAAATGACGCACCTGCATTGGCACAATCCAACGTGGGAATTGCGATGGGAACAGGAAGCGATGTTGCGATAGAAAGTGCTGAAATTACGCTGGTAAAAGGCGATATTTTGGGTGTTGCTAAATCGACAATTTTAAGTGAAAATTTACTAAAAAACATCAAACAAAATTTGTTTTTCGCATTCATTTACAACAGTTTAGGAATCCCAATTGCGGCGGGTTTACTCTATCCTTTTTTCGGCATTCTACTTTCACCAATGATTGCCGCAGCAGCCATGAGTTTTTCTTCGGTTTCCGTGATTGTCAATTCTTTACGATTGAATAATACGGATTTGGAAATAAAATGAGAATAATTTAACATAAACTTAAAAATTAGTAAAATCAACAAAAATGCTTAACAGAGATTTCTTTAAAATTATAATAAAAATCATCGGACTTTATTTCATCCTCGAAATTATTTTTGAGATTTTAGCATCGCTCA
>JAUNTR010000295.1 GCA_030538575.1 Cruoricaptor ignavus
TATCATCACGTTGCGATTTTGGATATAGATGTTGGCGAAAAAGATTTGCAACAATGTGCAGATGCGTGGATTAGGTTGTATGCCGAATTTCTTTGGTTACAAAAGCGATATGAGGAAATAGAGTTCCAATTTACGAGTGGACAAAAAATGTCGTGGATAGATTACCAAAAAGGTATTAGAACAACCGAAGTGGGGAATAAGGTTCGTTTTCACCGAACAGCAAAACCAGATAATTCTTATAGTAATTTTAGAAATTATTTGGATTTGATTTTTCGCTATGCGGGCACAATTTCTTTGGATAGAGAATCTCTGCCGATAAAGAAAAATGCAGATATAAAAGTTGGCGATATTATCATAAAACCAGGAAGTCCGGGACATTCTGTAATTATTGTTGGGTCGGCTAAAAATTCTGCAGGGAAACGATTGTTTCTTTTGGCAGAAAGTTTTATGCCCGCACAGGATATTCATATCATTAAAAATCCGCAGAATCCTAAACTTTCGCCTTGGTACGAGTTAGATGTAGATGCCCGACAACTCATTACGCCAAAATATCTTTTTGCTCCGCTTGTTATCAAACGATTTTATGGGATTAAATAAAAATAGGTTCTCGCTTTTTTATAAAGGCTAAATTGCGTTATTTTTCTCAAACCTTTCAAATTAGTTTCTGTTTGTCGTTTTCATTCTTTATTTTTGCATCGGAGATTGTGGCTATTTCCTTACTTTTAATTTAGAAATAAAAAAATATTATATGTCATTACAACAAACGATTGAGAAAATTTGGGACAATAGAGAGCTTTTGCAAAATGAAGACAGCAAAGCCGTAATTCGGGAAGTAATCGCTAAGTTAGATGCAGGCGAATTGCGTGTTGCAGAACCAACGGAAAACGGTTGGCAAGTGAACGAATGGGTGAAAAAAGCCGTAGTAATGTATTTCCCAATCCAAACGATGGAAACCATAGAAGTTGGTCCTTTCGAGTTTCACGATAAAATTCCGTTGAAGAAAAATTATGCGGAAAAAGGAGTTAGAGTTGTGCCTCACGCTATTGCGAGAGAAGGTGCTTTTGTTGCTCCTGGGGTTATTATGATGCCGTCTTACGTTAATATCGGGGCTTATGTAGATAGCGGAACAATGGTGGACACTTGGGCAACTGTGGGGAGTTGTGCACAAATCGGCAAAAATGTACATTTGAGTGGCGGAGTTGGTATTGGCGGAGTTTTAGAACCGTTGCAAGCCGCACCTGTCATTATAGAAGACGATGTTTTCGTGGGTTCCAGATGTATCGTGGTAGAAGGGGTTCATGTGGAAAAAGAAGCGGTTTTGGGGGCTAATGTGGTACTTACCGCATCTACCAAAATTATTGATGTAACAGGCGATAATCCTATCGAGATTAAAGGTCGTGTGCCTGCACGTTCTGTTGTAATCCCGGGCAGTTATACCAAATCTTTCCCAGCAGGAGAATACCAAGTGCCTTGTGCCTTAATCATCGGACAAAGAAAAGAATCTACCGACAAAAAAACCTCTCTAAACGATGCTTTGAGAGAGAATAATGTAGCGGTGTAAAATAGCATTAATGAAAATACTTGTCATTCAAAAAAAATTAATGGGAGATGTATTGGTTTGTTCCGTTGTTTTCAGACTTCTGAAAGAGCGATTTCCCAATGCAGAACTTCATTATCTTATCGATGAAAAATATTTGCAAGTTGTAGATAATCATCGGTTTATAGATAAGTTTTTGTTTTTCGATAAAGATATTTTCAAAACCATTGCTTTGGTAAGAAAAGAGAAATACGATGTTGTTATCGATACTTATTCCAAGATAGAAACAGCGTTGATTTCTCTTTTTTCTAAGGCGAAAAAAAGAATATCTTACCACAAATCTTACACTCAATTTTTTTACACACATCCTATACATCGGAAAAAAATCGCAGTTTCAAAACTCACAACATCAACCATAGAACACCGTTTGCAATTGCTGGAACCTTTGGGAATTGATTTTAAAATTACAAAACCCGAAATTTTTATTACGGAACAAGAAAAAACAAACGGACAAAATATCCTGAAAAAATATACATCCCAATCCTCGAAAAAGGTGATGATAAGCACTTTTGGCAGTTCTCCAGAAAAGACTTATCCGCTTCCTTATATGGCAAAAATTATCGAAGAAATTGCTGAAACCGAAAATGTAGAATTGCTATTAAATTATCTTCCTCATCAAAAAGAAATGTTGCAAGAGTTGTTTTCGATACTTTCGGAAAAAGCCAATTCCAAAATCGCCAAAGATTTCGATACGAAAAACCTGCGAGAATATATTTCTGTACTTAGTTTTTGCGATGGTTTGGTAGGGAACGAAGGCGGTTCTACCAATATTTCTAAGGCTTTGGGAGTGCCTACTTTTACCGTGTTTTCACCATTTATTGCAAAGGAAAGTTGGAATTGGTTTGATGATGGGATTAAAAATATTTCTGTTCATCTTCATGATTATATTCCTGAAAATCAGTCTTATCAGGATTTTAAACCAGAGTTTTTTCAAGATGAATTAAGGAAATTTATTCTAAATAATCTAAAATGAAAATAGCCTACGATGCCAAACGCTTCTTTCATAACACTTCGGGATTAGGAAATTATTCTCGAGATTTGGTGCGGATTTTATCAAGTTATTATCCTGAAAATCAATATGTTTTATTAAATAAAAATCAATCTGAAAGAGGGCGGAAAATTTTAGACTCTCCATCGGTTTCTTTTGTCGAAACCACGAAAGGAATGCTTTCTCGACAACTGAAAATGGGGAAAGATGCACAACAACTGCATGCAGATATTTTCCATGGACTTTCTGGCGAATTACCATTGAAATGGAGCAAACAACCGATAAAAAAA
>JAUNTR010000296.1 GCA_030538575.1 Cruoricaptor ignavus
AAGGAAGTGAGGAATTTCTTTCCGTAGCAACCACTCGTCCCGAAACCATTTTTGGTGATGTTGCAGTTTGCATTAATCCCAATGACGAAAGATATTCGCACCTGAAAGGAAAAAGCGTGATTGTACCGATTGTAAATCGCGTTATCCCGATTATTGAGGACGAATATGTGGATATAGAATTCGGAACGGGAGCGTTGAAAATTACACCAGCACACGATATTAATGATTATGAAATCGGGCAAAAGCACAACTTACAAATAATAGATTCTTTGGACGATGATGCCAACCTGAACGAACACGGATTGCATTATGCCGGAAAAAACCGTTTCGAGGTGAGGAAACAAATTGCCAAAGAATTGGAGGACAATAATCTATTATTAAAGGCGGAAGATTATGTAAATAAAGTAGGAACTTCCGAAAGAACAGGAGCGGTAATAGAACCAAAAATTTCCGTGCAATGGTTTCTGAAAATGTCGGAAATCGCAAAACCTGCATTGGAGGTTGTGATGAATGATGAGGTGAAATTTCATCCCGAAAAATTCAAAAATACTTATAAATATTGGATGGAAAACATCCGAGATTGGAATATTTCCCGACAATTGTGGTGGGGACAGCAAATTCCTGCTTATTATATACAAGCCCCTTCTGACTTCCCCGAAGGGGAAGAATTAGACGGTCAATTTATCGTGGCTGAATCAGAGGAAAAAGCAAGGGAATTGGCGTTGGAAAAATTCCCCTCCTTAGGAGGGGCAAGGGGAGGCTTCTCGCTTAAACAAGATGAAGACGCTCTCGATACTTGGTTTTCGTCTTGGTTATGGCCAATGTCGGTTTTTGATGGAATTTTGGATTCTGAAAATGAGGATATTAAATATTATTATCCGACTTCCGATTTGGTAACGGGTCCCGATATTATTTTCTTTTGGGTCGCTCGTATGATTATGGCAGGTTTGGAATACCGAAAAGAAGTACCGTTCAAAAATGTGTATTTCACTGGAATTGTGAGAGATAAGCAACGACGAAAAATGTCGAAATCGCTCGGAAATTCTCCCGATCCTTTGGAATTGATAGAAAAATATGGTGCAGATTCCGTGCGTGTTGGGATTTTGTTGAGTTCTGCTGCTGGAAACGATTTGCTTTTTGATGAAGAATTGATGTTGCAGGGAAGAAATTTCGCTACCAAAATCTGGAACGCTTACCGACTGATGCAAGGTTGGAATAAAGATGAAACGATAAAACCAAATAATGCTGATTTACAGACGATTAATTGGTTTGAGAACAGGCTGAACAAAACCATTGTTGAGATTGAAGACCAATTCTCGAAATTCAGAATTTCCGATGGTTTACATTTGATTTATAAACTCATTTGGGATGATTTCTGCTCGTGGTATTTGGAAGCGGTAAAACCCAATTATGGAGAACCAATTTCTGCCGAAGTGTACCAAAAAACCATTGTGTTTTTCGAAGAACTGATGAAATTGTTGCATCCATTTATGCCGTTCCTTACCGAAGAATTGTGGCAAAATATTGCTGAAAGAAGTACGGAAGAAGCCCTTATCATTGCTCAACAGAAAAAAGGAGAAGGCTTTAGTGAAGGCTTGATAAAAGATTTTGAAACCACGAAAGACATTATTTCCGGTGTAAGAAATTACCGCCAAAGCAAAGGAATTTCGCCAAGAGAAGTGGTAGAGGTTTTTACAAGTGCTAAGCAATTTGAGAACGAAGATGTGGTGAAAAAATTAGCCAATATTTCCGAGATTCATTACGCCGAAAAAACTGAAAAACCGAGTTTTACATTTTTGGTAGGTGCTAATGAAATTTCTGTTCCGCTAAGCGAAAACTTGGATTTAGAGGAAGAAAAAACCAAAACCGAAGAAGAACTGAAATATCTGAAAGGCTTCCTGATTTCGGTAGAGAAAAAACTCGCTAACGAGAAATTTGTTTCCGGAGCACCCGAAAAAGTGGTGGAAATGGAACGCAAGAAACAAAAAGATGCCCAAGATAAAATTGCACTTTTGGAAGAGAAGTTGAAGACGCTTTAACAATAAACCTTCAAGGTTTCCAAAACCTTGAAGGTTTGAATTTCTCTTTCCTCTTTGTTCTTTTCTCTTTCATCTATTAATCAAATTACTATGCAACATATAGAAAACATAAAAAAACTCTTCAACAAAAATTTTGTTGAAAATCCATTGATAGAAACTTTCGATGCGGGAAAAATTCACCTTTTCACAGGGCAGATTGTCGCTTGCGATCCATTGATTACCAATGATATGAAACCATTTGGAACTCGTTTTCCTATCGGGGAATTTCCCGTATTTGTACATAAAGAAAGAGAAAGCAATTGCGTAGCTTATACCGAAATTGTTTTTAAAAATACCGAAATTTCTCATTGGGAAATGGCAACTACCGATGAGCAAAATATAGAGGATTTGAAGGGAGAAGAAATCTTTGGTTATCCTGTAGAATCGGGAATGGGATGTTTTATGGATTTGGAAACTCAGGAAGAACTTAATAAACTGGAAAACAAATTGTTTCATAGAAAAGGAGCAGATTTTATGGGGATTTACGAAGAATTTTTCCACGAGCATTTTTTCGATGAAAATGGAGCAATCGACCAATTTGCATCTCTTGTTCCGAACGAGGAAAAAAAAGATAATATCTTAGCTTTTGAAACTGGATATGGCGAAGGTTTCTATGCCAGTTATATCGGCTTTGATAAAGAAAATAATCCTGTAAAACTTGTAACAGAATTTATAGAAATTATAAGTTAAAATTTAGCCAAAAATTTTTAAAATCATATTTAAAGCAATAACTTTGCTGAATAACATAATTTGAGATGAAATTAACATCAGAGCAACCAA
>JAUNTR010000297.1 GCA_030538575.1 Cruoricaptor ignavus
TTTCCATTAAAATCTAAAACCGCCGTAGCTTGCGATATTTTGGATTTTGTGGAGGGGAAAATAAAATCCATATCATAAAAGCCTAATAATTACGTTCTAAACAATAAAACTTTAATGAAAAAACTTCTATCTATATGTCTATTTTTTTGGCTTTGCGGTACAGCTCAGTCTCAAGAACTTTTGGCAAATGTTACCG
The DNA here is from genome assembly GCA_030538575.1 of Cruoricaptor ignavus. Classification (GTDB taxonomy): domain Bacteria; phylum Bacteroidota; class Bacteroidia; order Flavobacteriales; family Weeksellaceae; genus JAUNTR01. Next base: position 197 of record JAUNTR010000297.1, read on the forward strand.
TAAATTACCAACAATTGGGAGGCAGCAATGTGCAGGTGTATAAAACGTTGGAAAAAAGCCTTCGGGATTTCATCAACAATACAAGTTGGACGGGCAAAAAACTACAAAATTTCGAGAAGATAAAATGCAATTTTGCCATCGTGGTCAATTCCCGAGAGGGGAACAATCGCTTCAAAACCTCAATTGTTGTGCAGGCTGTAAGACCTGTTTATAACTCAACTTACGAATCGCCACTCATCAATATCAATGATACAAATTTTGAGTTCGAGTACAATGAAAATGAAAATTTAATCTTCAACGAAAGACAATTTACTGGTAAAAATTTAATAGATGTTCTCAGTTTTTATATTTATATGATTTTGGGCTACGATGGAGATAGTTTCAAAATGAATGGTGGACAACAGTGGTTTCAAATGGCACAAAAAATATCGCAAAACTCTCAAAACCAAAGATATGCGGGTTGGTCTGTGATTGAAGGACCAAGAACCAGAGGCGGACTGATAGATAACCTGATGAAACAGGAGAGTAATATTCTTAGAAATTCTTTCTACGCCTATCACAGAACGGGATTAGACAATATGAACAAACAAAACCAAAGTTCTGCTAAAAAAGCCATTGCACAATCGCTAATGAATTTGAAATATTATGAAAATAATTTCCAAATGAATTATCCTTTCAACGTATTTATAGAAAGTAAAAGAAACGAAATCTACGATATTTTTGCCAACGGAAACAACAGCGATGTGAATATCCAAGAGCTAAAAACGCTGATGAATACCTTTTCGCCAAAAGATTCTGAAACGAAATGGAATAAATGGAAATAAAGAATTTAAAGGTTGATTAAAACTGATTTTTCATTTTAAAAATTCCTTAAAAAAACCTTACTTTTGCAATTATTATCAACCAGAATACGATTTTATGCTGAATAGGATTTTTATACAAAACTTTGCTCTTATAGATACTTTGGATATTTCGCTAAACCAAGGATTACAAGTAATTACGGGAGAAACAGGTGCAGGAAAATCTATTATTCTGGGAGCTTTGCGATTGATTTTAGGTGAAAGAATTGATACGAAATCTCTGCAAAATTCCGAGCAAAAAAGTATTGTGGAAGCCGAATTTTCTATCGGTGAACAGTTCCAAAATTATTTCGAGGAAAACGATTTGGATTTCGATACCACAACCATTATCCGCAGAGAAATATTGCCCAGTGGGAAATCTCGGGCGTTTATAAACGATGTTCCCGTAACGTTGGATGTGCTGAAAGAACTTTCTGCCAAACTTATCGACATCCATTCGCAGTTTGAAACCGCCAATCTCTTCAACGAAGATTATCAGTTTCGGATGATAGATGGATTGGGCGAAAATAAAAACCTTATCGCAGATTATCAAAAAGATTTCTACGAACTGAGAAAACTAAAATCTGAACTTCAAAAAAAGAAAAATCAATTTGCAGAAGGTAATAAAGAAGCAGATTATAAACTATTCATACTAAATGAATTAGAGGAAATGAAGTTGGATGATTTGGATTACGAAGAAATGCAAGCCCAACTTGCAATGCAAGAAAATGCTGAAAGTATTTCCGAAAATCTATCGATAATTTTATCTCGATTGGACCAAGAAGAAATGGGTGTTTTAGACCAATTGGGAGAAGTAAGAAGTCGCTTGGCAAAAACGGCAGAACTCTCTCATCATTTCTCCGAATTAGCAGAACGATTTGAGAGTCAATTTATTGATTTTAAGGATTTTGTATTTGAAATTCAAAATGAATCCGAGAAGATTGAAATTAATCCAGAATTACTCTTTTCACTCAATGAAAAATTTAATAAAATCAATGCTCTGTTCCTAAAACACAATGTGGGAACGGTGGAGGAATTGATAGAAATTCGCAACCAAATTTCCTCTGAACAATCGGGATTTGAAGATTTGGAACAGCAAATCGATGAGCTGGAACAACAAATCGCCAACCAAGAAAAAGCGTTGGAAAAAACAGCAAAAATATTATCTAAAAATCGAATTACAGCAAGTTCTACTTTCAAAGAAAAGATAGAAAAACTCCTCGTACAATTAGGTTTGGAAAAAGCAAAAATAGAAATCCGCCTAACAGCATTAGACGAGTTTACGAGTTTCGGTAAAGAAGCCATTGCGATTTATTTCCAAGCCAATACAGGTTTTCCGCTAAAGCCTATACAATCGGCGATTTCGGGTGGAGAACGCTCTCGTGTAATGCTCGCTGTAAAAAAAGTGATGGCAGAAAATGCCGACCTTCCGACCTTAATTTTAGATGAAATAGATACGGGAGTTTCGGGAAAAGTAGCAGACGAAATCGGCAAAGTAATGCAAGAAATGGCAAATGATATGCAACTGATTGTCATCACGCATTTGGCACAAGTTGCAGCGAAAGGCAATCACAATTACAAGGTCGTAAAATCGGACATCAATGGTAAAACCCAAACCACGATTATCGCACTAAAACCCGAAGAAAAGCTACAAGAAATCGCACAATTGCTATCAGGTTCTAAAATTACCGATGCGGCTCTGCAACAAGCAGAAGAGCTGATGGGAAGTTAAGGTTTTTTTAGTTCTTGAACCTATTCTGTAATATTGTTTGTAAACATTCTAAATTAATGCTTTTTGCTAAGGATTATTTCGATTTT
>JAUNTR010000298.1 GCA_030538575.1 Cruoricaptor ignavus
TTTTTTACTTTTTCCTTTCCAGAACTTCATCTACCATTCCGAATTCTTTGGCTTCGGCGGAGGTCATCCAATAATCTCTGTCAGAGGATTTTTCCACCCATTCGTAGGTTTGCCCAGAATGTTCAGAGATAATATCGTAGAGTTCTTTTTTCAGTTTTAGCATTTCTCTTAGGTTAATTTCCATATCGCTTGCAACACCTTGTGCTCCGCCCGAAGGTTGGTGTATCATTACGCGAGAATGTTTCAGAGCCGAGCGTTTTCCTTTTTCGCCCGCAACCAAAAGTACAGCCCCCATACTTGCAGCCATTCCTGTACAAATTGTGGCAACATCGGGTTTTATAATTTGCATTGTGTCATAAATTCCCAATCCTGCGTAAACGCTTCCACCAGGGGAATTAATGTAAATTTGGATGTCTTTTGTAGGGTCAGAACTCTCCAAAAACAAAAGCTGAGCGGTTACAATATTCGCCACTTGGTCATCTATTCCTGTCCCAAGGAAAATAATTCTATCCATCATCAAACGAGAAAAAACGTCCATTTGTGCCACGTTCAGTCTTCTTTCCTCCATAATATAAGGCGTAAGATTGGTCGGGTTGAAAACTCCCATATATTGATCGGTCGCTAATCCGCTGTTACCCAAATGTTTCACGGAAAAATCTCTAAATTCTTTTTTTATGTCCATAAATTTTTATTTTATTCTAAATTATTTTCTCAAAAACCATTCCTCTTTCAAAGGTAGTCATTTTGTCATAAAATTCTATGCAAAACCTCATCTATTTGGTTTTTCAGTTGGTTTAGTTTTATAATTTTCATATAGGTTTCTGTGTTGTCTTGGCTTTCGTTGGTGCTGTTTTTCAGGTCATTAATTAATTTGATGATAAACTCTCTTTTGTGCCTTGTAATCACATCTTCCACTATTTTGGCAACCAGTTCGTGTTCGGTACTGAAATAGATGTTATGTTTACTCCAATCGCTGTTTTCATAAGGATTGATTAAAGCATCTGCCACACGATTAGAAACTTCTTCGTCCATCAAAGTCAAAAAGAAATTCCCCGAACGCAGGCTTCCTTCCGCAATTCCCGATTTTATTTCGCTGATGATTTTTTCGTTCAACGGCATTTGCACCACGTAATCGTCTTCCTCCAAATGCGACAAAATTTCTTCTATCACGGTTGTTTGGTAAGGTTGATTTTCCGCATCGGATAAGGAAATAATTTGGTCGCCGAATTTCAACATCAATTCTACTAATTTTTCTTCTAACAGAATTAATGGATTAATGGTAAAATTCGCCAAATTTTCCTCTCTCACCACTTCCAATTTCGGGAGTGGTTTTGGCATTTCGTGTTTTTGATTTTGCTGAGTAACCTGCTTCTGAACACCCAATTCGTTGAACAAACTCTGCTCGCTCAATCCAAATTTATTGGCAACTTCTTTCAGGTAAACTTCCTGTTTCAGAGCGTTGTTTACAAAAGCGATAGATTTTACAATATCCCGTATCGCTTCGGCTTTTTTTATCGGGTCGTTTTCCGCTTCTTTTAGCAAGACTTCGGCTTTGAAATCTATAAAATCCTTCGCCTCTTTTTGTATATAATTTTCTACAAATTCCTGCGGATGTTTTCGGGAAAAAGAATCGGGATCGTCCCCATCTGGGAAGAGCAAAACACGAATGTTCATCCCTTCGCTAAGCAACATATCTATACTTCGGAAACTGGCTTTTATGCCCGCTTTATCGCCATCGAAAAGTATGGTTACGTTTTCCGTAAGGCGTTTTATTAGTTTTATTTGTTCCGTTGTTAATGATGTTCCCGAGCTTGCTACAACGTGTTCTATCCCGTTTTGATGCAGGGCAATAACATCCATATAACCTTCTACCAAGAGGCAAAGGTTGTTTTTAGAAATCGCTTGTTTACTTTGGTTAAGTCCGTAGAGAACGTTGGATTTATGATAAATTTCCGTTTCCGGGGAATTGAGGTATTTGGCGGCTTTTACATTATTTTTAAGAATCCTCGCTCCGAAGCCTAAAACTCTGCCCGAAAAACTGTGGATTGGGAAAATCACACGTTCCCGAAATCTATCAACACCATTTGGGTTGTATTCCGGGAAAATGGAAAGTCCCGATTTTTCCAAAATATCTTTGCTATAACCTTTCTCCAAAGCGTATTGCGTAAAGGCATCTCTTTTCTCTGGTGAATACCCGAGTTGGAATTTCTTCACAATATCATCCCTCAATTCTCTTTCCTTGAAGTAAGATAAACCGATGGTTTTGCCTTCTTCGGTTTCGTGCAATTGTTCTTGGTAAAAATCGTTGGCAACTTCGTGGATTTTGTAGAGGAGTTCTCGTTCGGTTTGTACGGCCTTTTGCTCATCCGTCATTGCCGTTTTGATTTCCTCAATCTCTATTCCGTATTTTTTTGCAGCGTGTCGCAAGGCTTCGGGATAGGTAAAGTTTTCGATTTCCATAAGGAAAGAAATTGCTGTTCCGCCTTTTCCTGTGGAAAAATCTTTCCAAATCTGTTTGCTTGGCGAGACGATAAAACTCGGGGATTTCTCATCCTGAAACGGACTAAGCCCTTTGAAATTGGAGCCTGCACGTTTCAGTTGCACGTATTCGCCCACAATTTCTTCTACCCTAATGGTGGAAAATATTTTGTCTATCGTTTGCTTGGAAATCATTCGGTAAAATTAATTAAAATCGAGGTGATGTGAAATACCGTTAAAGTTAAAAAAGTTATAAGGATATAAAGTTACAATAATCAATGTTCGTGGAAACCATGTCCCAACATTGCTAAGCCAACACCGAGAATTACTAAAACTATTTTGCCCCAATCGGTATTGTGGTTTTTGTTGCTCT
>JAUNTR010000299.1 GCA_030538575.1 Cruoricaptor ignavus
CATAATGATAAAAGTTCCCAAAACCATCGCTAACGGAAGATTTTTCTTGGAGTTTTTTATTTCGCCCGAAATTTGCGTCGCAACATACCAACCATCAAAAGCAAAAGCAATAGGAATAAAACTGGCAGCTACCAATAACCAAAGTTGGCTATTAGACGAAGTAATTTGGGCGTGTTGCGAAAAGGTTTGCGTATCCGAATTTTCACTATTCAGCATAAGAACAATCCCGATTGCAGAGATAAGAATTAAGGGAATAAGTTTGAGAACCGTAGTAATTTGCTGCAAAATACCACTGGTTTTTGGCTTATAAATATTAATAATTAAAAATATAATGGAGTTGAAAAATCCTATCAATGAATAATGTAAAAAAGTAGGTTCAAACGGAATAAATTCTTTAATAAAATGACTAATGTATATCCCTGAAACTGTGAAAACTACTGCTGTAAGAATAGGAAAAAACAAACTAAAATACATCCAACCAACCAAAGTCGCTGCTTTTTTACCAAAACGAAAGCTGACATAGTTGAGAATTCCACCATCTTTTGGGAGTAATTCTGCATAATTTGCCATAGAAGTCGCAGCGAAAATAACACTGATTCCGACAATGATAAAACCGAGCAATCCCGCATAGATATTACCGTTTGTCGCAACGAGAACATCATCTACTTTGAAAAAGATTCCCGAACCGATTACCTGCCCGATTACCATAGAAATAGCGGTAAACAGACCGTATTTCGCAATTAGTTTTTGTTGGTCTTTCATAGATGTTTTTAAAACAAGCGATAAATATAAGAAAATTTGGAAAACTAACAACAATTAAATGAATATTTTCATTAAAATAACTTTTATATTCTGATTTTATTTATTAATTCAGGAATTTTTATTGTCCAATAATTAAAAGATTTTTGATTTCTACACACCTTTTCTTCCTATGTTTTTTGTGGAGGTTTTAGAAAAATAAAATCACATTTTCAACTTTCTTTTTTGTAACTTTGTTTCTTTAATTCAAATAAAAAATGAAAAAAGTATTCTACCTAAAAACGTGTAGCACGAACAAAAGAATAATGGCGGATAAAGACCTAAGCGATTGGCAACTTCGGGAAATAAAATCGCAACCAATTACCGAAAAAGAACTGGATGAAATGTACGCCAAAACACAATCCTACGAAGCCTTGTTCAGCAAAAAATCCACACAAATAAAACTACTGGGGATTGATGTAAAAACCTTATCAGAAGATGATTTCCGAAAACTCATCTTGCAACATTACAGCTTTTTGAAACGCCCGGTTTTCATTACAGAACATCATATTTTTGTAGGAAACGACAAAAATAATCTTGCCCAATTAGATGATTATTTTTCAAAGAAATAATTAAAACCGAACCTGTTTTTTATCATATTATAATTGAAGTTTTCAAGTAATTTTCTACCTTTACTTCTTATTTATTTTTTATGAGAAAACACTTGTATATCGTTGCGTTGGCATTTCTTACATCTTGTACCAGCGTACAAAAATTGGAAACAGAAAAACAACCTTTCGTTTGGGAAGGTGCTAATCTTTATTTTTTATTAACCGACCGCTTCAACAACGGAAATCCTAACAACGACATCAATTTCAATCGAAATGAAAAAACCGCTGTTTTACGAGGTTTTGAAGGTGGCGATTTGCGTGGTATCATTCAAAAAATAGATGATGGTTATTTTACAGATTTAGGAATTAATGCCATTTGGATGACACCGATTGTAGAGCAAATACACGGTGCAGTAAACGAGGGAACAGGCAATACATACGGATTTCACGGTTATTGGGCGAAAGATTGGACGGCTCTCGACCCGAATTTCGGAACAAAAGCAGAACTGAAAGAATTGGTAGAAAAAGCCCACAAAAAAGGAATAAAAATAGTATTAGATGCCGTAATAAATCACACAGGTCCTGTAACGGAAATGGATGCTGTGTTCCCCAACGATTGGGTTCGCACCTCACCGCAATGCACCTACGACAGCTACGAAAACACAACCGCTTGCACTTTGGTTGCCAATCTTCCCGATATTTTAACAGAAAATAATGCAAGTGTAGATTTGCCACCTCAACTCGTAGAAAAATGGAAATCCGAAGGCAGATACGAAAAAGAAGTGGCAGAATTAGATGCTTTTTTTGCTAAAACAGGTTTCCCAAAAGCACCGAAATATTATATAATGAAATGGCTTGCCGATTATATAAAAGAATTCGGGATAGATGGTTATCGAATTGATACTGTGAAACATACCAATGAAGATGTATGGAAAGATTTCCAGAAAGTATGCCAAGATGCTTTTGATGAATACAAGAAAAACAACCCAAATGCAATAACCGACTCTACTCCATTTTTTACGGTAGGCGAAGTTTATGGTTACGGGATTTCGCAAAAGCAACTTTACGATTTTGGCGACAGAAAAGTAAATTATTTCCAAAATGGTTTCAATTCTTTAATCAATTTTGATTTCAAAGGCGATGCGGAAAAATCTTACGAAGAGATATTCAGTAAATATTCTGATATATTAAATTCGGAAATGAAAGGATTTGGAGTGATGAATTATGCGACCTCTCACGATGATGGGCAACCGTTTGATAAAGACCGCAAAAAACCTTTTGAAACCGCTACCAAATTATTGCTCGCTCCTGGAATTTCGCAAATTTATTATGGAGACGAATCGGCAAGAAACCTAAATATTCCCGATGCCGAAGGAGATGCAACGCTTCGCAGTAATATGAATTGGGATGAAATAAACAACAATCCGCAGACAAAAAAAATATTGGAGCATTGGCAAAAATTAGGAAAATTCCGTGCCAATCATCCAGCTGT
>JAUNTR010000300.1 GCA_030538575.1 Cruoricaptor ignavus
CCTTGGGTTTCAAAGTCGAAATCTACATCATTATTTTTTTGGCAAACCATATCCAAATGCGATTGTAGAACAATTGGTTTTCGGTTTTCCATTCCTGCGGTTGCTGGTTTTTTTATAATCACATTTCCCACTTCATCTACTTGGGTTTCCAAGTTTAGGTTTTCCCCAAACTGCTTTATAAAAGCAATTACTTTTTCTTCTTTTTTAGATGGTCTTGGTACAGCATTTAGTGCTGCAAAATTTTTCCAAATTATCTTTGGTTCTATTTGCGAAATACTCATTATATATATTGATTTTTTATTAATAATTTATCCTCTTGCTCTTTCTAATAAAATCATCATTAGGAGAGATAAAACGACTAAACTCTCGTCTTCGTCATCTATATCTATTAACCTATCTAACTGAAATCGTCTTCCGAAGAAGGATGGCATTTTTCTTAATTTAAAATAAGTTCTTCCAGATGCATCTTTTACGCTGTAAGTTGGGTTAAGGAAATATCCCGTGAAAAAACCAATGATAGGAATTTCCCCCACCAAACCATCCCAAAATTTTACCCAAGCACTATCTTCCGTAACTTGAAATTTAGCGATTTCGGTTTGGTCAGAAATATCATAAGTGGCTTTCCAAAAAGAACGCATCCCTTTTCTGCCGAGTTTTCCAAACGTTTTTCCATCCAAAAGACTGGTAATCGAGTAGGAGGCATTGAAGTCTAACCACCGGTCGGCTTTTATACGAAACAGTTCTTTGGTTTTAGATTCATCCGAAAAAACGACAACGTCTTCTTTTAGTTTAAACATTTTCTGTCGCACATAGGCAACATATTTCCCATCTTTGTCGGTAATATTGAAATCGCTTGCCAAAGTGGTAATTTTAAATTTAAAATCCAACGGATAATTCAAATTATTCAGAACCATAATTTTTCTTCAAAGATAAAGAAAAGTATAGAAGTTTGGAATGTTTCTTAGGGATTTTTTGTTGAGAAAAGGTAATTTTGAATCAATTTTCTTTATTCCAAATCTCTCCACCAAATATTATTTGTACTAATGCTATCCGTATATTTCACGGTTTCGCCCATCATTGGGATAATCACATCTATGCCATTTTCTTTTATTTTTAAGGCATTTTCCAGCGGTTCTTTCCAAGAGTGTTTCGCTAATGGAAATTTGGAATGATGTACAGTAAGTATCTTTTTGGCATTCAAATCCTTAGCAACTTGCTCCAAATATTCTGGCATCGTGTGGATGTATTTCCAATCCTTGTCGTACTGTCCGTTTTCGAGGATAGCAAGATTGATGTTTGGGAAACGTTTTCCGATTTCTGCAAAATGCGTGTCGTAACCGCTATCTCCACCGATATAAATGGTTTGCGAAGGAGTTTCTATCATAAATGATGACCAAATGGATTGGGTGCTTTTAATTCCTCGACCCGAAAAATGACGAGCCGGCAAAGATGTGATTTTCAGATTTTCAAAGGTTTTTATTTCATTCCAATCCAATTCTATAATTTTATTTTTATCGAATCCCCAATGTTCGAAATGTTCGCCAACTCCCAATCCTGTTACGATATGTTTTACTTTATCTTTCAGTACTTTAATCGTGTTATAATCCAAATGATCCCAATGATCGTGCGAAATAATGAGAAAATCTACTTCGGGTAAATCTTCAGGATTGTATTTTTCGGTCGTTTCAAAAGCTTTATTAAGGAATGAAATTGGTGAACCCGAAACGAAAACAGGATCTACCAAAAACCGAATACCATCCGCTTGTAAAAGATAAGATGAATGCCCAAACCAAATCAGCAAATCCTCATTTTTATCCAAAGTTTTCAGGTCGGTTTTTATCATCGGTAATACCGATTTTGGATTGAGTTCGGGATTTTTTTTACCAAAAACAAATTTGAACAAAACCGAAGCCATAGATTCATCAGCCGTTAATTGTGGCGTTTCCGAAAGGTTTGCGAATTTCCCATTTTTGTAGTTTGGCGATTTTTTGATGCGTTCCAAACGTTCACCTGAAGGCAATTTCCCAAATTGAGGCTGGTTTATAAAAACAATACCTGCCACTGCCAAAATGGCAATGATGATTAATATAGATAAAAACATTCTTTTTAGTATTTTCATTATTCGACATTTGCAAATTTCTAACCAAACTATTTCAATTGAGTAAAAAACGTGCAAATTTACTAAATAATGGTGCACAATAAGAATATTTATTTTTCTTTATTTCAATTCCTGTTCAATTTGTTTGCAATCCACTTTTTTGAAAGAACGCTCTTCCGAAAACTTTACGGTTTTATCAGTAATTGCTTCATTATTAGTACTTTCTAATAAGTTTCCATTTTTTTTCAGAAACCAAATTTCTTTGCTATCAGTTTGGTCTTTTTGCGAAAAATGATAATCGGTTTTTATCGTATCTCCCGTAGAAGTCCCAATAATATCGCCTGTTTGCAATGGTTTTCCATAGATTTTATAAGTTAGTTTTCCTGTAACAGTTCCCAAATTATCGTCTATTTTCACAAACGCAGAATCTCTACCGTCGGAGAAAAAATAGCATCCTGTATTGGTTGCTAATGTAGAATCGGTTACGTTTTTTTCATCTTTAAAAACTCCTGTGGAATCTGCTTCTACATTTGGAATAATTTCGGTTTTCTTTTCACAACTTATTATTAATGAGAATATTGTGATGGGAAAGATTAGTTTTTTCATATTTTTTTGCTGTTTAGGTTTTTAATAATGGATTGTAAATTTAATAAAAAACACGAAAACTACCAACAAAATATTTTGGAAAATCATAGAATTATACAGATGGATTATCTTTTTTATTTCAAAATTTT
>JAUNTR010000301.1 GCA_030538575.1 Cruoricaptor ignavus
GTATATTTATTGGGATAACCGCCAATATGCACCATCAATACCTTTACTTTTTCACAGAAAAAAGAAGCAACTTCGGGTACTGCTTTTCTTATTTTATCATCATCTATATTCCCATAAACGCCACACAAAGGCTTTATTTGTTCTAATTGTTCCAAAACCGAAATATTGCCAAAATCACCACAATGCCAAACCTCATCGGCTTGCTCGGCGTAAGCTAAAATTCTGTCATCGATATAAGAATGTGTGTCGGATAGTAGTAAAATCTTTGTCAAAAGTCTTATTTTTGTTGTCGCAAATTTACAAAATTGAGATACTTTATAGAATTTTCTTACAACGGAACGCATTATTTCGGTTATCAAATCCAACCGAGAGAGATTACAGTGCAAGAGGAATTGGAAAAAGCACTTTCCACCATTCTTCGGGAAGAGATAAAAACCACAGGTGCGGGCAGAACCGATACAGGCGTACACGCAAAAAAAATGTTTGCCCATTTTGATACGGAACAAATATTGCCCAACGAACTCCCAAACCGACTGAATAGTTTTTTACCTCCCGATATTTCGGTGAAAAATATTTTTCGAGTGAAAGATGATTTGCACGCCAGATTTGATGCCACTTTCCGAACTTACGAATATTATATTTCTTTAACCAAAAATCCGTTTTCGCAACAATCGGCGTGGCAACATTGGAAAAGAAATTTAGACCTTGATAAAATGAATGAGGCTTGTAAAATCCTATTTGAATATAATGATTTCGAAAGCTTTGCAAAAGTTGGCGGAGATAATAAAACCAACCTTTGCGACATCTACATCGCAAAATGGGAACAAAACGGAGATGAACTAAAATTCACGATTTCTGCCAACCGATTTCTAAGAAATATGGTTCGGGCAATTGTGGGAACTATGGTAAATATTGGGCTTGGGAAAATACAACCGCAAGATTTAAGACAAATTATAGAAGCCAAAAACCGAAACTCCGCAGGAACTTCTGCACCCGCTCACGGGCTTTTTTTGGTAGATGTGGGATATGAGGAATTATAGAAATAAGTCTAAAATCTAACCTCGAACTCCAAATTTATTTATTTCAAAATCTGTATTTTTGCAGCACTTTTTTACTTCACAAAAAATGAAAAAACAAAATACTTGGCAAATCATCAAACGGCTATTTTCTATCGGAATGAAGTTCCGCACTTGGTTCATCATTGCCTTAGCAATCTCCGTTGTGCTGTCGATTGTTTCCACATACAGACCTTACCTCACAATGCAAATTGTGGATATAGATATTATAAAAAATCGGGACAAATCCCAAATGATGACACACATCTATTGGTTGGTTGGCTTGGTTTTTCTGGAGACATTTCTCAATTTTTTCTTGGTTTATTTCTCCAATTTTATTTCCCAAAACGTTATTCGGGATATTCGGGAGAGATTGTATAATAAGCTTATTTATTTCAAAACTTCATTTTTCGATAAAACCCCAATCGGGCAATTGGTAACCCGTGCGGTAGGCGATGTAGAAACCATTTCCACAGTTTATACTGATGGTTTCCTTATGGTATTTGGCGACATTTTAAGGATTCTTTTTGTACTCGTGATGATGTACCAAACCGATGCCAACCTCACTTATATTTCTTTGGCGATTTTACCATTAATGGTATTGATTACGAGGTTTTTCCAAACAAAACTAAAAAAGGCTTTCGGTGAAGAACGCTCTTGGACAGCCACACAAAATTCCTTCGTGCAAGAACGATTGGCTGGAATGCAACTAATACAGGTTTTTAACAGAGAAGAGCAAGAGTTTAAAAAATTTGATAACATTAATATCACTCTAAAAACGGCTTTACTGAAAACGGTTTTTATCTTCTCGCTGTTTTTCCCTGTGGTAGAACTCGTTTCCTCTATTTTCATTGGATTAATCTTATTCTACGGTGGTTATGTTACAATAACTGCGGGTGTTGTAATTGCGTTTATACAATACATCTTTATGCTCATTCGCCCGTTACGACAAATTGCAGACCGTTTCAACAATATCCAAAGAGGATTGGTCGGAGCAGAGCGGATTTTAGGATTGATAGATGAAGATTTTGCAATGCCAAATGAAGGAACGATTCAGAAAAATCATTTCGATGGAAAGATAGAATTTCAGGATGTGCATTTTGCTTATGACGAAAAACAAAAGGTGCTGAAAGGCATTAGTTTTAATGTAAACCCTGGGGAAAGTGTGGCAATTGTTGGTGCAACAGGAGCGGGAAAATCTACCATTATCAGCTTGATTACCAGATTGTATGATATTAATTCCGGGAAGATTTTAATTGATGACATCAACCTAAAAGATTACGAACTCTATAATCTGAGAAGCCATATTGGTGTGGTGTTGCAAGATGTTTTTCTGTTCCACGGAAGTATTTATGAGAATTTGGCTTTCGGAGATGAAAGCATTACTTTGGAAAAAGTAAAACAAGCTGCTAAGGAAATAGAAGTTGATGATTTTATAGAAAAATTACCAAACGGCTACCATTATGTTGTGAGCGAAAGAGGCTCTTCTATCTCATTGGGACAAAGGCAGTTATTATCTTTTTTAAGAGCTTATTTATCTGACCCGAAAATTTTAATTTTAGATGAAGCAACATCTTCCATAGACCACGAAAGTGAAAAATTAATACAAAAAGCAACAGAAAGAATTACGAAAAACCGAACTTCCATCATCATTGCACATCGACTTTCTACCATAGAAAAGGCGGACAAAATTATCGTAATGGATGGCGGGAAAATTGTGGAAATAGGAAAACACCACGAACTACTGAACCAAAACGGCTACTACGC
>JAUNTR010000017.1:0-4684 GCA_030538575.1 Cruoricaptor ignavus
CCATAACTCGGGAAGGTAAAATCGTTGGCACTTTGCGTATCTTGTCCTGCGGTGTTTTTATCTTTGTACTCTCTTGGATAAGCCCAAATCAGCAACGGCAATTTTTCTTTTTTACTTTTGCGGTCATAGTTTGCGGGTAGATATAGTGTTCCTGTAAGCTCTACCCCATCGTTTCTTTTATATTTTATAACCTCTTTATATACGCCTGATAGACTTTGGAACGGATTGGCAAATGTAGTAACGGCACTGGATTTTTTTGTCTTGAAATTTCTTTTATAATAATTCGGAAATTGAGTTGCCGATTGTTGTACTACCAAAATATCACCTTTTTTGATGTCTAAAATATCAACAATATCTTCCTTTTCATTTTTTAGTTTAGAAGTATAAAGTCGATTTTTCTGTAAGGTTTCCAAGTTCATTTCATCAATGAAAGGGAATTGTCCATCTTTCGTATAGCCCTCTCCTATTAGATATGCTTTGTCATTTTTAATATCTATTACATTTCTGCCAAACTCATTTCGCACTTTATTAAAATTCCCAGGATTGCTATAAATATCTTGATAATTTCTGTCCTCAATCGTTTTAAAGGAAGCATCTTTTAGGTTCACTAAAAAAGATTTTGTATTTCGGGTATCGTACCATCTTTCGTACACAATAGCATAATCGGCATTGGACCAATCTATTCCTGCATATCGTTGTTTGGTTTTGAAGAATGATTTTGGGTTTGAGGAAAAAGGAGCTTCCCAAGTGAAAATTTCATCTCTATACTCACTATTTTGCGACTGATCTCAACCGTCTAATGCTTCAGCGAAAATAAGGGTTGCAGGCTTATCATCTCTCCACGTCATATTTCTTTTTCCGGTTCTTACAGAAGAAAAGCCTTTTGGCATAATTTCATTCAACGGAATTTCGTTTACCGTTTTTACCAAATTGCCGTTTTGGTCATAAATTTTTGTAACCATAGGAAACCTGTTTAGCGGAACGATATAAGAATAAGGTTTTTGTATTGTGGTGAGCATTAGATAATTACCATCGGGTGAGAAACTATTTCTTGCGAAAATATCAGCTGTTTTTATGATTTGTTTTGTTCCGTTCAGAGCTATTTTTTGAAGTTCAGATTGTGTTAAAATATCAAAATTAGCTTCATCTTGAGGGTTTTTCAATAAATCTTGGTAAGTTCTATTTTGCGACACTTTGCCATCCGCTGTGGAAACAATCGGACCTTTCGGCAAATCTTTGGTAGAATCTATCAAAGTTGCTCTATTTTTAGGGATAGTTCTTACCAATAGATTTTGGGAATCTTTGTACCAAGTGTAAGGCATTCCCAAATTTGCATTCAAGTAATCGGAACTAATTTTTTTCGCAGTTGCCGTAGCCAAATCTACCACCCACAACTCTACTCCATCTGTTGTCGTATTGGTAAACGCCAATGTTTTTTCATCAGGAGAAAAAGAGGTGTAGGTTATTTTTGCGTTGCTTGGTAAACCTTTTACCTGAGTTTCCGTTTTATCATTTATCTTTCTTATTTTCAGGTTGTTCACATAAGTAATCGTGCTGGAAATATTGGTTTTAGGATTTATTCTCAATCCGCCCAATCTTATTTCATCTTGGTTTAGCTCGTCTAAAGTTTTGTAAGTATTTCTGTACGAGAAGATAAGCCATTCTCTTTTGCTATCCATAAATACGGAAGGCGGTCTTTCGTAGTCTGCCAATGTTAGGATTTCTGCCGAAGGCTTTTGGTATTCTATATTTTCCTGTGCATTAGAAAATGTAATAAAACCTAAAGAAAATACTGAAATGATTAGCTTTTTCATATTATTTTTAATTTTTCACGAATATAGTTATTTTTTCGTAAAGATGTGAATGGTTTTGTAAATGATTTTTCTTAAATATTTGTAACTAAATTCATAAATTCCGATTCTTATTATTTGATTTTCAATGAAAAAAAACTTTTTATGTGAACTTTTGGTAATTTGTTCAGAAATAAATAACTTTAAGCAAAAATTTAATAATGAGTATTAGTAGAAGAAATTTCATCAAAACATCGGCAATTGCGGGCTTCGGAGCATTAATTCTTCCTCAGTCGCTTTTTGCTTACCAAGGAAATCAAAGTTCAACAAAAAAAGTAAGAGTAGGTTTTATCGGAACAGGTTTGCGAGCCCATAATCATATAGAACTAATTGCACGCAGAGATGATGCCGAAGTGGTTGCTTTTGCAGATCCTGAACCAAGAATGCTGAAACTCTCCCAAGATATTCTGAAAAAGCACGGCAAATCTCCCGTGAAAGAATACGGAAACGGCGACTACGATTATAGAAACCTGCTGAAAGATCCTAATATAGATGCTGTGGTAATATCTACACCTTGGGAATGGCACAAGATACAAGGCGTAGAAGCAATGAAAGCTGGTAAAATTGTAGGAATGGAAGTTTGTGGTGCAATGAACATTAATGAATGTTGGGAATACGTTCGAGCTTACGAAGAAACCAAAGTTCCTATATTTATGATGGAAAACGTCTGCTACCGAAGAGATGTGATGGCAATCCTGAATATGGTAAGAAAAAATATGTTTGGGGAACTTATACACGGGCAAGGCGGTTATCTGCACGATTTGCGTGGAGTTTTGTTCAACGATGGTGTTACACCACTAAACTCGGGAGTGGAATTTGGCGAAAAAGCCTTTAGCGAAGCCAAATGGCGAACCGACCATTATGTAAAAAGAAATGGCGAACTCTACCCAACTCACGGTTTAGGTCCAATTGCCGTGATGATGGATGTGAACCGAGGAAATCGTTTGCTAAGATTATCTTCTTTTTCATCCAAAGCCAGAGGGCTCAATCATTATGTTGCCAAACACCCAAAAGGTGGAAAAGAACACCCGAATGCGAAAATAGATTTCAAACAAGGCGATATTGTAACCACGCAAATACAATGTGCCAATGGCGAAACTATTTTGCTAACCCACGATACCAGTTTGCAAAGACCGTATAATCTCGGTTTCCGTGTGCAAGGTACAGATGGGATTTGGCAAGATTTCGGTTGGGGAAAACCCGAGCAAGGCTTCATCTACTTTGAAGATAAAATGAACCACAATCACCGTTGGGATAGCACAGAAAAATGGCTGGAAGAATACGACCATCCGCTTTGGAAAAAATACGAAAAAGACACGCAAGGTGCAGGACATGGCGGAATGGATTTCTTTGTAATGAACACTTTTATAGAATGTATAAAACGCAATATAGAGTTCCCGATGGATGTTTACGATTTGGCAACTTGGTACGCTATAACACCACTCAGCGAAAAATCTATCGCACAAAATGGTAAGGTGATGAATATCCCAGATTTCACCAAAGGAAAATGGAAAACCAGAAAACCAGTCTTTGGTTATGGAGATGATTTCTAAAAAAACGCTCGTCATTCTCGCAGGTGGTTTAGGAACACGCTACAACGGACTGAAACAAATAGACGGGATACTTGCTAACGGTGCATCAATTTTAGAATATTCTATTTTCGATGGACTGCAGGCGGGTTTCAATAAAGTGGTGATTATCATTAATCCATTAATTCCCGAAAATTTTAAATTAAAAATAGAACAAAACCTGAAAAATAAAGGTGTAGAACTACATTGGGTTGTACAGAATACCACAGATTTTGTTCCTGAAAATTTTATTTTAAAACGAGAAAAACCTTGGGGAACGGCTCACGCATTGCTCTGTACAAAAAATGTAGTGAAGGAGAATTTTGTGGTCATCAATGCAGATGATTTTTACGGAAAAGAAACCTATCAGTTGGCTTCTAATATGTTTAGCAATAGTGTGGTAACTCGCAATACAGGATTGCAAATTGCCTTTCCTGTCGGGAAAACCATTAGCGGAAATGGCAAAGTTTCCAGAGGAATTTGTGTAACCGATGATGACGATAATTTGGTATCTATACAAGAGCAAACCACGATACAGAAAAATGGAAGTGAAATCTTCTATGAAGTTGAAAATGAGAAAGTAAAGCTGGATAAAAATCAATTAGTATCGATGAATTTTTGGGCATTTAATGCTGCGATTTTAGATGAATTTGAAATTAAATTTCAAGATTTTTTAAAAGAAAATCCGTCGGAAAAAAGCGAATTTCAATTGCCTACGGTTATTTATCAATTAATTTTAGAAAAGAAATTGAACGTAAAAGTTATAAAATCCCCAACTGATTGGAAAGGTGTAACTTACGCTTCTGATAAAATAGAATTACAAGATTTCCTGCAAAAAGAAATTACCCAAAAACGCTATCCCGAAAACCTATGGAATTAAAAAATATTGTACAACAATTTTTAGATATTAATGAGAAAAATATCATTCTCAAACAATTGAATAATGGATTGATAAATGATACTTTTTTGGTGGAAAATACCGAAAATCAATCACAGTTTATTTTGCAAAAAATAAATACTAATGTTTTCAAAAATCCATATCATATTGTTGAAAATCATTTTATTATCAATAATATTTTAACTAAAAATGGTTATTCTAAAACGATTGCAAAACCCATTAAAACCCTCAACGGAAATCTTTTAGACGAAACCGAAAACCAATGGCGATTGCAAGAATTTATCCCAAATTGCAAAACCTTTCTGAAAGTCCCAAACGAGGATATTGCTTATGAATCGGCAAGGCTTCTCAGCGAGTTTTATTTTTGC
>JAUNTR010000017.1:4784-21207 GCA_030538575.1 Cruoricaptor ignavus
AAACGAGGATATTGCTTATGAATCGGCAAGGCTTCTCAGCGAGTTTTATTTTTGCCTAAACCAAGAAAATAATTTGGAAATAAAGGAAACTTTACCTGGATTTATCGATTTCCAAAAACGGTTGAACGATTATAAAATCGCTTTGGAAAACGCAAAAAAAGAACTGAAACAGAAAGCAAAATCGGAAATTGATTACACCCATCAGCACTTGCAACTTCCTGAAAAATGGATAGACTTGGATGCCCAAAATTTACTCCCAAAACGGTTAATACATGCCGATCCTAAAATTAGTAATCTTTTGTTTTCCCAAGATGAAAAAGCGATTGCTGTGATAGATTTGGATACGGTAATGCACGCTCCCATCTTGTACGATTTTGGAGATATGGTACGCTCCTACACCAATAAAACCGATGAAGATGATGCGGATTTTCACGATAATTTCGATGCTAATATTTTTGTTAAAATAAAACAAGGATTCCTCAATCATTTAGAAAAAATGCTTACACCGTTGGAAATCGAACTTACGGATTATGCGGCACAAGTTGTTATTTATATTCAGGCGGTTCGTTTCCTTACAGATTATCTCAACGGCAGCATCTACTACTCTACCAACTACGATGAGCATAATTTGGATCGTACCAAAAATCAAATTAATTTGCTGAAAGGTTTGCAAGTTTTTCTTTCAGAATAAAAAGGAACTACTTTTATAATTAATTTAAATAATGCTTATTTTTTTAGTGAAATTTAAGCACCTGAAAATGTTATAATTTGTTAAAATTAAAGTAAGATTTGCACCATATTATTTCCTTGCAAACACCTTATTTATCTATGTAAAAGTAATTTTATACTAAAGCATTTATTTTGTTAAATTACAGATTAACAATTTTTTCGCTTGCATTTTTGTAATTTTTTATATATCTTTGTAGTTAATTTTATACTTAACTATAATATATGAGACTAACACCAAGAGAAGTAGAAAAATTATTGCTTCATCAAGCCGGAGAATTAGCTTCTAAAAGGCTTAAAAGAGGGGTGAAATTAAACTACCCTGAGTGCGTAGCATACATCTCCAGCGAACTAATGGAAGCTGCAAGAGATGGTAAAATGACTGTGGCTGAAATGATGGAATGGGGAACCAAACTATTAAAAAGAAGCCAAGTAATGGAAGGTGTACCAGAAATGATACACGATGTGCAAATTGAGTGCTTGTTTCCTGATGGAAATAAATTAGTAACCGTACATGACCCTATAAGATAATGGATAAAATAAACAAAGTAGATAGCAAAGAAGCTAAAAAATCAACAGGGATGATTCCCGGACAAGTGATTTTGAAGAGTGAAGATATTGCTTGCAACAAGGACAAAAAAACAGTTTCTATCAGCGTTAAAAATGCAGGTGACAGACCTATACAGGTAGGCTCTCATTATCATTTTTTTGAAGTGAATAAGAAACTGGTTTTCGATAGAGAAAAAGCTTTCGGTATGAGATTGAATATCCCTGCAAGTACCGCAGTAAGATTTGAACCCGGAGAAGAGAAACAAGTTGTGCTTGTAGAAATCGGAGGCAAAAAAATCGTGTATGGACACAATGCTTTAGTAAACGGTTCCGTAGAAGGCGAAGCTGCTAAAGAAAAAGCATTGGCAAAAGCAAAAGAATTAGGTTTTATACAATAACCATAATCTTAGTAGTTACACAAACCATAATCTTATAATATGTCTGAACAAAATAAAGATAACAAAAATATAGAACTAAAATCTAACCAAGACAACTGGTCGAGAAGAGATTTTATAAAAGTAGTCGGAGTAGCAACTGCTGGGGTTTCCCTTATGGGAATTAGCCCGCTATTGGCACAAAACTCCAATGATGTAAGAATAGAAGACGGTGTTCTTTATGTGAAAAGAGACCGATACGCAAGCCTTTTCGGTGCAACAACTGGTGATAAAATAAGACTTGCCGATACAGAATTATTCATAGAAATAGAAAAAGATTTCCAAACCTACGGGGAAGAAAATAAATTTGGTGGAGGAAAAACTATTCGTGATGGAATGGGACAATCTGCCAATGCCTTAGATAAAGATGCTTTGGATATGGTAATTCTTGGTGCAGTTATTGTTGATCACTGGGGAGTTGTAAAAGCCGATATTGGTATAAAAAATGGTAAAATCGTTGGTATAGGAAAAGCTGGAAACCCTGATACCCAAGACAATGTAACCGAAGGAATGATAATAGGTCCTGCAACCGAAGTACACGGTGGTTGGGGATATATCGTAACTGCTGGTGGTGTAGATACGCACATCCATTACATTTGTCCTGAGATTGTAGATACAGCTTTATATAGCGGTGTTACAACACTTATTGGTGGTGGAACAGGTCCAAATGATGGTACAAATGCAACTACTGTAACAGGAGGTAAACATTTCATTAGAAGAATGTTGGAGTCTTCCGAGCATATGCCAATCAACACAGGATTTTTTGGGAAGGGTAACGTAACCAATTTTGAGGCTCAAGCGGAAATGATTAAAGCTGGTGCTTGTGGTGTGAAAATTCACGAAGACTGGGGAGCAACTCCTGCATCTATAGATATGGCTCTGCAAGTGGCTGATAAATATGATGTACAAGTTGCCATTCACTCTGATACACTAAACGAGTCTGGATATTTGGAAGATACTGTAAGAGCAATTGGAGATAGAGCGATACACTCTTTCCACACAGAAGGTGCAGGTGGAGGACACGCTCCGGATATTATGAAGATTTCTATGTATCCAAACATTTTGCCATCTTCTACCAATCCGACAAAACCTTATACAATTAATACAGCAGCGGAGCATTTGGATATGCTTATCGTTTGCCACCACTTGGATCCTAATAGTAAAACCGATTTGGCTTTTGCCGATTCCAGAATTAGACCTTCCACTATTGCAGCAGAAGATATTTTACAAGATTTAGGTGTAATCAGTATGATGAGTTCCGACTCGCAAGCTATGGGACGTGTAGGAGAAGTAGTTACCAGAACTTGGCAAACGGCTCATAAAATGAAAATGCAAAGAGGTCCATTGGCGGAAGATAAAGGAGACAACGATAACTATCGTGTGAAAAGATATGTTTCTAAATACACCATCAACCCTGCAATTACTCACGGTGTTTCGGAATATGTAGGTTCTATCGAAGTTGGTAAAATCGCAGACTTAGTAATCTGGAAACCAGAAATGTTTGGTGTAAAACCAGAAATCATTTACAAAGCTGGGATGATTGTAGCTTCCAAAATGGGAGATCCAAACGCTTCAATCCCAACACCACAACCTGTAATTTACAGAAAAATGTTTGGTGCACAAGGGGAAGCATTAGCAAAAACTTCTTTCAACTTTGTATCGAAAGCGTCTATTGAGGACGGAACAATTTCTTCCTATGGACTAAAAAAAGGAATGCTACCAGTGAAAAATTGTAGAACTATCGGTAAAAAAGATATGATTCATAACAATGCTACACCTAATATAGAAATAAATCCTGAAACTTATGAAGTAAAAGTAGATGGAAAAGTAGCAACTTGTGAACCATTGAAAGAATTACCAATGGCACAAAGATATTTGCTGTTCTAAGGAAAAGATTAAAGTTTATAAATATTATATAAATTCTTTTACAAAAAACATAACAATTGAAGTAGATGGTGATAGAAATATCACCATTTATTTCATACAACGATTGGAAAATGATATTGATAAATGAAGTCATACAAAATCCTGATATTACCAATTTGCAAAAAGACATTTTGGAAATAGAATGGTACGAAACATCCAAAAGTGTTCTAAGGCGTACTACAAAAAATGGTAAGGAAATTGGCATTAAAAAAAATAATAGAACGCCATTGCAAGACGGTGATATTATCTATACCGATGATGATATTTATATTCAGGTCATAATAAATCCCTGCGATTGTATTGTAATCCAACCCAGAAATATTATAGAAATGGGAGTCGTTTGTTTTGAAATAGGCAATATGCATCTTCCAATTTACATCAATCAAAATGAGCAAATAAGTGTGGCATACGAAGCACCATTGTATGATTTTTTGCAAAGAAAAAACTACGATTGTTTTATAGATAACAGAAAATTATTACAAACACAAATGCTAAACATCCACCAAATAAAAAGGTAAAACACTATGCAGAAACTACTCACACTTTTACAAATCAATGACTCTATGTTTCCTATTGGTGGGTTTACGCAATCCTACGGATTAGAGTCTTACATAAGTTCGGATTTGGTAAAAGATACAGCAACAGCAAAAAAATACGCTGAAAATATGCTGAGATACAACCTTTTCTACAACGATGCCGCATTTGTAAATCTAACCTACGATTTTGCTTCCAAAAAGAAATATTGGAAAAAATTCGTGGAATTAGATGATTGGGTTACAGCCCTAAAAGCACCTATGGAAATACGCCAAGCCAGCCACAAACTCGCTATACGATTCCTAAAAATAGCCCAAGAACTGCACCCCTACCCTTTTTGTCAAAAATATTTAGACGCAATACAATCGGGAGAACTTACAGGGCACTATCCTATTGCATTTGCACTATACGCTCAATTGGCAGGAATAGATAAAAAAGATGCATTAGTGGCATTCTATTACAATACACTGAACGGAATTGTTACCAATTGTGCCAAAATAATCCCAATAAGCCAAACCCATAGCCAAAAAATATTACACGATTTGAAGGGTACAATAGAAGAATTGGTAGAAGCCCAAGAAACGTTAGACGAAAATTTAATTGGACTTTGCTGCATCGGGCAAGAAATAAAATGTATGCAGCACGAGAAACTTTATACAAGAATTTACATCTCTTAATTAATTGAAAAAATGGAAAATAAATATGTAAAAATCGGTGTTGCCGGTCCTGTTGGTTCCGGAAAAACCGCCCTTATAGAAGCACTAACACGCACGATGAGTGATGATTACAGCATCGGTGTAGTTACCAACGATATCTATACCAGAGAAGATGCCGAGTTTATGATAAAAAATTCTAAACTCCCTGCTGATCGCATACGAGGTGTAGAAACAGGAGGTTGCCCACATACCGCAATTCGGGAAGATGCTTCTATGAATTTGGAAGCTGTGGAAGATTTAGCCAAACTGCACCCCGATATCGAACTGATTTTCATTGAAAGTGGAGGCGATAATTTAGCAGCAACTTTTAGTCCCGATTTGGCAGATGTTACCATCTTTGTAATTGATGTCGCAGAAGGAGAAAAAATTCCAAGAAAAGGCGGTCCGGGAATTACCCGTTCAGATTTATTACTTATTAATAAAATAGATTTGGCACCTTATGTTGGTGCAAGTTTGGAAGTAATGGAAGCCGATGCGAAAAGAATGAGAGGCGAAAAACCTTTTATAAAATCCAACCTAAAAACCAAAGAAGGCTTGGAAGATGTGATTACTTGGATTAAAAAATATGCACTTTTAGAAGCGTAATTTTATGAATATTAATAAAGATAATTCCATAAAAAGCACCGTAAAACTATCCTGTGTAAGGAGCGGAGAAGTTACGCTTTTGGAAGACCGTTTTTTCGATATTCCGTATAAACTTACGCATTTTGGTCGTCCTACGGCAGCAGATTTTTTGGAAATGATTCTCATGTGTTCCTCACCAGGAGTTATGGAAGGCGACAGTTTGCAAATGGATATTTTGTGTAAAGAAAATGCCAAAATGAAATTCTTTACACAATCTTTCAACAGAATACATCCGATGCCTAAAAAAAATGGTGCGGAACAATTCTGTAATTTTAAGATTGAAAAAGGTGCGAAATTTATGTACGTGCCTCACCCCACAATTCCTTATAAAGATTCTATTTTCGAGGCCACTAATGACATCCGTATGACGGGAACTTCTCATTTAATTTGGGGCGACCTTATCAGCGGAGGAAGAATACATTCTGGGGAAAAATTTTTGTTTAGTAAATATCATACTAAAACCAAAATTTATAGAGATGAACGATTGATTATTTTTGATAATCAGCTTATTTCTCCTGAAACTCAACCATTAGAAGAACTTTTGTTTTTTGAAGGTTATACGCACCAAGGTACTTTGCTTATGGTAAGCCCTTTTGCCGAAGATTTCAAAAAAGAATTAGATGCCATTCTTTTGGAGCAATTTACCGATAGCAGTTATGGTTTTACCATTTGTGCGGAAAATGCATTGATGCTTCGTATTTTAGGAAATAGTGGAGATGCTCTTTACGATTGGCTTCTGAACATAGGAAATATGGCATGGAGTTATTTTGAACACAGAGATAATGTAAAAAAAGAAGAAGAATTGGCCATTGCAAAAGCAGAAACCGAAAAAGAAACCGAAGTGAAAGCAGTAGAAAATAAAGTTGCTGTTGCCAAAAAAACGACAAAAACTTCTACTAAAACCGCAGCAAAAACATCGGTAAAAACTGCCAGCAAAACTTCTGCTAAGAAAACAAAAACAACGAAGAAAGCAGGCACAACAAAATCAACGACAGAAAAAGCGAAGACTAAACCTAAAAAATAAAGTCCGAAAAATGCACGAAGTATCTATTGTAAGAGACATTATACAGAATTTGGAAGACCATTATCCCAATCGTCTTTCCGAAATTTCTAAAGTAAAGATAGAGGCAGGTTTGCTCTGCAATGTGCAACCTATACTGATACAAAATGCTTTCGAGGCTTTGGTATTAGAGGATAAAAGATTGGAAAATATAGATTTGCAAGTCGTATTATTGCCAATTATTGCCCATTGCGAAAAATGTAATAAAGATTTTGAAGTAAAGCTCCACCGCTTTGTTTGCGAGTGCGAAACGCCTTCCAGAAACATTGTACAAGGCGAAGAACTGAGAATAAGCCAAGTTGAATTTTTTACATAAAAAAACAAAATATAAAATTTAAGATTAGAAATAATGCGATTACTTTTAATTTAAGTGATGATTTATTTTAATTTAATTGAAAAAATTTAAACCCAAAACATTATGAATAATACTGCAAAACCTAAAAGTAACCAAATGCCGGTAGGTTCCGTGCAATGCGATAATACAACCCTAAACCTATTGAAAGCCAACGATTTCGTGGCAAAAGCCATTAGAGAAAAATTGCAAAATATGTTGGTTGTAAATATATGTTCATCTCCTGGAAGTGGAAAAACCACCCTATTGCAAGAAACAGGAAAACGTTTGTCGCAAGACCTTAATCTTTCTGTTTTGGTAGGAGACCCCGAAACCGAAAGAGATGCTGTAAGGTTGAAAGAATCTGGGCTAAACGCTCTACAAATCGTAACAGGAGGTATGTGCCATATAGAAGCCCAAATGGTTTTACAGGCTTTGGATCATATTAATTTAGAAAAAACCGATATTCTTTTTATAGAAAATGTGGGCAATTTGCTTTGTCCGTCTGCTTTCGATTTGGGAGAAGATGTGCGTGTTACGCTTTTGGCTTCCACAGAAGGCGACGATAAACCGAAAAAATACCCAAGAATGTTCCTAACCAGCGAACTGATGTTGGTATCGAAATCTGACCTGTTGCCTTACGTTCCGTTTTCGGTAGATGCTGTAACCAAAGATGCCAGAGAGGTAAATCCTGATTTAGAAGTAATTACCATAAGTACCCTAAATGGTGAGGGAATAGATGAATGGTGCGAATGGTTGAAAGCAAAAACTCAAGAGAAAAAACAAAATACTGTAATTCCATCAACTCAATAAATAATGAAAAAGATAATCATTGCAACCGTTGCTTTGGCAGGAATATCTGTAACTGCACAAGAGAAAGAAGAAAGGATTTTGGATAATATTTTGAACCAAACCAATATCAATTTACTTCTAAGAAGTTCTTATGAAATGGCTTTGTCCGAAAACTCGGAGGGAAGTTTTAGATTGAACGAAGCTCGATTGGATATCGGAGGTAAAATTGTGGAAAACCTAAACTACCGAGTAAGATACCGATTGAATAGACCGCAAGATCCTAATAGTGTGGACAATGCACCTTCGGCATTGGATTATGCGATGTTGGAATATACTTTTGGTAACGATAACAAATGGCAGGTGAATATCGGGAAACAAGCCAACGATTTCGGAAGTTGGGAGTTTGAGAAAAACCCAACGTTTGAATATGTGTATTCCGATTACATTAACCAGCAACAAAATATCTTTATGGTTGGTGGGCGATTGAGTTATCAGGCGAATGAAAACAATAGTTTCCGTGTGCAGGCTTACAATACGATGAATACAAAATTTGCAGATTTGTATGCCACTACACAATACGCTCAAAATAATTTGAAAGCCGCAAAAGCCCCAATAGGACTTAATTTCACTTGGAGAGGTGATTTTTTCGATAAGAAATTTCAAACCTACTACTCTACTGGGTTTTCCCATGTAGCGGCTAACAAAACCAATTACCAATTCGCATTGGGCAACAAAGTAGTGATGGACAAATGGGAAGCTTATTTCGATTTACAACAAACCAATATGGCAGTAGATTTCGTAAATATGATTTCCCCAGCAATCAATACTTATCGGCTTGCAATGAATCCAGCTTATACCAATATGTATGCAGAAAATATTCAATTTCAATCTGCTGTATTGCGTGTAGATTACGCCATTACCCCAAATTGGTATATTACGGGAAAAACAATTTTTGAGAGAATAAATGACAGAAATGATAACGGATTAGGTAAAAATATGAGTTCCCACAATACTAATATGTTTGGGGTAGAATATAAACCTTTCCGAACGCAAGATTTCAAAATGTTTGGATATTTTTCTAATACCAATAGAAAATACAACAGCACACTTGGAGAGTATGCCAGCGTTGCGACACCTAAAAATATGATTGGCATAGGAATGTTGTATTATGTGAAAGCATTGTAAATCATTAATTTATATTCTAAAAAACCACTCTGCTATGAGTGGTTTTTGTGTTTTTATTCTTAAACTTATTAATGTTAAAAATGATATTCTTTAAAAAGGTAATGAAGTAAGAAACGACCTTTCGTCTTGTTCGTGATAAAAAAAATCAACCGAGAAAATTTCTTTTAATAATTCTAAATCAGGAGTTTTTCCTGTGGAATTTTGCATAATTTTATTCCGATAAAGATAATAGATATTATCCGCATATTGGAACGCCAAAGATGGATTATGCATAATCGCCACTACGGTATATTGGTCTTCTGTAAGGCTTTTCAAGGTTTTTAATAAATGATGCTGATGAAAAATATCTAAATGGTTGGTTGGTTCATCCAGCAAAATAATTCGGGGATTTTGCACCAAAACTCTGGCAATCATTACCAATTGTTGTTGTCCGCCCGATAACGATGCAAACGATTTTGGTAAAAGATGTGTAATATGTGTTTTCTCTGCAATGGCTTGTACACGCTGCAAATCGTCTTTATTATAATCGAAACGAGAAAAAGCGGAACGCCCCGTTAATAATATTTCCTGCACCGAAAATGGAAATATAGTGGTGAAATTTTGTGATAAAAAACCAATCTGCTTCGCTCGTTCCTTTCTGGAAAGCTGATGATATTCTTCCCCGAAAAACCGAATATTTCCCGAAAAGCCATCTATTAAACCTGATAGAATTTTGAAAAGTGTAGATTTTCCGCCACCATTTACTCCCAATAAAATCGAAAATTGGTTTTCAGGAAAACAGGTGTTCACTTTGTCTAAAACAAGGTGTTTTCCGTAGGAGAAAGATAAATCTTTTATATCAATTGCATTAGACATATTAGTTCCAATTTAGTTTATTTTTCCTCATTAGATAAATAAAGAACAAACCACCCAATAGCATTGTGAAAATGCCAACAGGTACTTCGAACTCGAAAAGTGAACGAGAAAAATTATCGATTACCAAAAGAAATGTTCCACCAAAAAATAGACTTCCCGGGATTACTTTTTTATGGTCTGCTCCGGAAATCATTCTTACAATATGTGGTAAAAATAAACCATACATACTGATAATTCCTGCTGCTGCTACGGATGTTGCCGTCATTAGTGTTGCGGCTACGATAAGGATATATTTGTCTAATATCGGATTTACGCCGACTGCTTTTGCGGCATCATCTCCCAAAGCCAAAAGGTTGAGCCTCCATCTCAACACAAAAACAATAATTAAACAAATTAAAATATATGGATAAGATTGCTCCACTTCTTGCCAAGTTGCAGAATGCAGGTTGCCCAAAGTCCA
Organism: Cruoricaptor ignavus; assembly: GCA_030538575.1. Classification (GTDB taxonomy): domain Bacteria; phylum Bacteroidota; class Bacteroidia; order Flavobacteriales; family Weeksellaceae; genus JAUNTR01. Next base: position 14,977 of record JAUNTR010000017.1, read on the forward strand.
TTGTACAATCGCCATCACTTTATACGGATTAGAAATGTATTGAGCGATGCTGAGTAATGCGGTGAAAATCCCCGAAACAATCATCCCGGACAGTACAACAGAAACAATATTATGCTCGCCTTGTCTGGATTTTGAAATTCCAAAAGTAATGAGTACAGAAACCAACCCGAACAGAAATGCCATAATATTAATCGGTAAAAGTGCCGTAATAATCGCCAACGCAGCCCCAAATGCAGATGCCGAAGAAATCCCTAAAATATAAGAATCTACCAACGGATTTCTAAGAATGCCTTGCAACACAGCACCCGAAACGGAAAGTGCGGCTCCTATAATAAAAGTAAGTAAAACTCTTGGCAAACGGATATTTAGGATGATATTATTGGCAATTTCGTAGGATTGTTGTTGTTCTGCATTTAGTCCATTTCCGAAATAATTTTGATAGAACAATTGTATATATTCGCCGAATCCTGCTTGGTTGCTAGATCCTACAAACAACGAAAATATAACCATAGGCAATGGCAAAACATAGAACAAAAAAATTCTGAAAGAGCGATTCACTTAGGGAGTTTTTAGTTCATTTTGTAATTCTGAAAATAGGATTTCTCCATTTTTTTCTCCGTACAAGATTTTTAATATTTCGGCAGTTTCGTTCATAATATCTTCTTCGGTAGAAAATTCGTAAGCCCAATTTTGTATTTTAATTGTAGTCAGCAGAGATTTCAGCGTATGCGGATTGTAATAAAACATCGGCATCAGATTATAGATTTGCTTGTTTTTCACAGCATTTACTGCACCTAATTGTTTATGTTGATAGAACAAATTCGGGCTATCATTCCACATAATTACCATATCGGGATTCCACGAAACAAAGGTTTCTGGGTTGATGTTGGGTTGGTCTATCGGTGTGGTACAAACGTTTCGCACGCCTGCAAAAACCATACATTGGTTCATCATACTCGTAGTTCCCGTAGTGGAAAAAATCCTCCCGTTTGCCCAAGCAAAATAGGCAGATTTTTGTGTAACGTTTTTGGATTGCTCTTCTATTTGTTTAAATTTTTCTATGGTAAAATCCAGCAGTTCCCTACTCTTTTCCTCTTTTCCCAAGAGCAATCCCAAATCCGAAATTTCTTTTTGCAAATCGTCGTAAGTTTCCGAATAGGCTTGGTAAACAGGGATTTTCATAGCATTAAGATTTTTCACTACGCCTTCAGAAATATTGTATGCAATTACCAAATCGGGTTGCAGAACAAGGATACTTTCCACATTCAGATTTCCACTAATTCCTGGGGTTGGCAAGGATTTATTTTTTACCCTTTCATCTATTTTAGAAAGATAATTATAAACGTGCGAATCGGTATAAGTATCGGCTGGTACAGCAATAATCTGCTCTGTGGCATCTAACATATACATAGCGTCCAACATTGGATTAAACATTACTGCTACACGTTTTGCGGGAGTTTCCAAATGGATTTTGTTTCCTAAAAAATCTTCTACATTTATGGCAGTTTTGTTTTGTTGGTCGTTATTTTCTTTTAATTCTTTTTTTTGGCAACCAACTACCAAAAGTAATGAGCATAAAAAAAGTATTCGTAGCATTATTTTTTTACTTTTATGTTATTCAGTTTTCAAAGATAAGGTTTTAATGGGAAACCGAAAAAGCTTAATGGAGCGAAAAAATTTTATCATCTCTTTTCCCCGATACAAAAGCTGTTCTTGGCAGTTGGGTTGTCTATTCATTTTAAATTTAGTATCTTCGCAAAGTACAAAAATAAACTTTAATTTAGAATTAATAAAAAGAAATTTGTTTGAATTATGAAAACTAAACTACCATTTTTCTCTCTGCTTTTGTCGTTGGGAATTACGGCACAATCCAACCAAGCCTCACAATATCTTAACGAAGATATAAATAATACAAGAAAAGATACTGTGCGAACTATTGCAGAAGTCATCATTAATTCTGAAAGAAGACTGCAAGTAAATCCTCTACAAATCCCAAGTTTGGAAGCTCCGATGACGATTAATACCATCGATAAAGAGTTGCTGAACCAAATGAATATTACAAGAATTGAGGATGTTGTACAAAATGTTCCAGGTGTACATTCGGTAAATCAATATGGTGGTTTTCAGTTTTTTAACATTCGTGGTTTCGATAATTTTGTGGTTTTACAAGATGGGCTTAGAGATGAGCGACACAACATTACCCAAAGTGCACCTATTACCAATTTGGCAAATGTGGAACGAATAGAAATCCTAAAAGGTCCGAGTGGTGAAATGTTTGGGCATTCTGCTTTGGGAGGAATTATGAATATCGTAAGGAAAAAACCAACTGCTAAATTTCGTGGAAATGCTTCTATGACCTATGGAAGCTACGATACCTATAATGCTGTATTGGGAGTTGGTGGACCGATTTCTAATAAACTCCGTTACCGTTTCGATGCAGGAATTACCAGAAGCGAAGGTTGGAGAAATGTTTCAGAAAATACCAATAATTTTTCGGGGATTTTGCAATATCTGATTTCCGAGCGTACCAGTTTGGAATTGTTTCTACAATACAACAAAGATTCCTATGGACCAGATGCAGGCGTACCGACTGATAATGCAGGAAATATAGTGAAAGGCGTGAATTACAAAACCAATTATGCCAACCCGTTTGATTATCTGAGAAATACGAAGAAAGAAATACAATTAAAACTCAATCATAAATTTTCCAACGGGTCTAAGCTTACCAATGCCATTACTTATTACGACGATAGTATAGATTATCTGATGGATGAAGTATTGTTCTACAATCCTGCACAAAATACAATCTCTCTTTATAATGGTCCATATCATTTCAACCATATTACAAGACCGATTAGTAACCAACTGAATTATAACTTTAATTTTGATACATTTGGTATAAAGCACCAAGCATTGGCAGGAAACACCATTTCTTATTTAGATAGAAAAACACTTTACGGAGATATTACAGTTGGCAATCAAAGTACAGATATTCCCGCAAATACATTCCTTAATCTTGGTGAGCGTAGCGTAGATATACAAAGAATAAGAAAAGTGAACGAATTGCTCGTTGGAACTTATTTCCACGATTGGATTCAGTTTTCCGAAAAATGGAAAGCATTAGTTGGATTAAGATACGATTATTTCTCAGGAATTTATGAACCAAGAAGAGACATCAATGCTCCTGCTGTGAAAGAACGAGATGAGTTTAATAATTTTTCGTATCGTTTCGGGTTGTCTTTTCAACCTATTGAAAATCTGTTGAATGCTTATGCTTCGTTTTCCAATTTCTTTAAGCCAAGTAGAGCACATAACCACAGAACCAACAGCAAATTTCTGCCGGAAAGAGGTTTCCAAGGAGAAGCTGGAATTAAAATGGGAAAAAAGGATAAATATAATATTTCTGCCGCTGCATTTTTCATAGAAAAAAAGAATGTGATTGTAGGACATAATATTCTGTCGCAAGTTGGTGGAGCGGATTCCAAAGGAATTGAGTTAGATGCTGATTGGACACCTGTAAAAGGTTTATACCTAAAAGTTGGATATGCCTATACCGATGCCAAATTTATATCCAAAGGCAACACCGATGAAGATAAAGAAATCGTAGGTAACAGAACGCCATGGACACCTTTGCACACCTTCAATACTTGGGTAAATTACGAATTCGGAAAATCCCTGAAAGGTTGGGGAATTGGTGCAGGAGTTTATTATGCGGATAAAACTTATCAAAATCAATTCAACAATCAATATCTTCCAGCCTATACTTTGGTAAATGGTACAGTTTATTATCAAACGAAACAGAATATTCGCATCGGGCTGAATGTGGAAAATATTTTCAATCAATTATATTTCCGTAGTGCATTGTCTAATAACGATTTGTATAGTAACGATGTTGCCCACGAGCCTTTCCAATCGCTGATGCAAGCCTACCCAGGAAGAGGCAGAAACTTCCGTATTACATTGGGCTATCAATTTTAATATTTGAAATATTGATTTTGGACAATGTGCAAATTAAATATTTGCATTAAGTAAAAAAAAGATTGAAACCCAATTTCGGATTTCAATCTTTTTTATTTGATATTTTATAAATTCTACAAAGTCTCTTTCAGCCAATCAAAAAATTCTCTTTGCCAAACCAAACCGTTGTGTGCATTTAGAACCCAATGGTTTTCATTCGGATAGTATAGAAATTTAGATTTAAGACCTTTCAATCTTGCCGTTTGGAACGCCTGATTTCCTTGCTCATAAGGCACACGAAAATCTATTCCACCTTGTATTACCATTATCGGTGCATTCCAATTATCGGTATAATTGCTTGGGTTGAATTCCGTATAAGATTTAGCCGACGCTTTATCCCAAGGAGCTCCCAAATCCCAGTTGGCGAAAAATAATTCTTCCGTAGTTCCGTACCAAGATTTCATATCGAATAATCCGTTGTGCGAAATAAAACTTTTGAAACGATTCCCGTGAACTCCTGCTAACATATAAACGCTGTATCCACCGTAACTCGCACCAATTGCAGCCATTCTGTCGCCGTCTACATAAGGCAAAGTTTTCGCATAATCCGCTACTGACAAATAATCCCGAATTGGTTGTCCACCCCAATCTTTGGAAATCGCTTCGTTCCATTCTGTTCCCCAACCTGGCATTCCTCGGCGGTTTGGTGCAACTACGATATAATCGTTAGCCGCCATTAATGCAAAATTCCATCTGATGCTAAAAAACTGTGTAAGAGCAGATTGTGGTCCACCTTGACAGTAAAGCAATGTTGGATATTTTTTATTCGGGTCGAAGTTTGGCGGATAAATAAACCACACGCCCATCTCTTTTCCATCGCTGGTTTTCACCATTTTTAGTTCGGTTTTAGATGGTGTTATTTTGGCGTAAGTATCTTTATTAATGTTCGTTACTTGGCTCATTTGTCCGTTTTTCAGATTTACCGAAAACAAATCTGCATTATGATTTACATCCGTTCTGGAAACCCAAACGTTGGTTTTATCATTAGCAAAAATATCATTCACATCGAAAACGCCATTGGTAATCTGCGTAACCTTCTCATTATTAGTATTTAATGAAAATAATTGTTTCGTACCTCGATAAGCCGCTGTGAAGTAAATCATTTTGGAATCTGCTCCCCAAACTATGCTTCCCGTTACACTTTCGTCCCAGTTTTTAGTAAGGTTTTTTTTGTCTTTGGTTTTCCAATCTATTATTTTTATATCGTTTTTATCGGCTTCGTAGCCATCTCTTTCCATTGAGGTATAAAGCAGAAATTTACCATCTGGACTAAACGCAGGATGATTATCGTAACCTTTGTTTTCCTCTGTTAAATTCATAGTTTTTCCCGATGCTAAATCGTAAGCGAAAATATCTGTGTTAGTGGATGTTACATAATCTTTTCCAGATTTTGGTTTAACGACATATAATAATTGAGCAGAATCTGGAGACCAAACAAAATCTTCACTTCCACCAAACGGACGTTGTGGAGAATCCCAGTTTTTACCATTCAGCAAGTCCTTAGCATTTTCTACATTTTCCGAAACGGAAACCACAAAAACGTGATTGTATTTTCCCTCGTTCCAACTGTCCCAATGCCTGTGATTAAGGTCTGTATAAATCTGTGCCGTAGATTTCGGCGTGTCTTTATATTTATCTTTTCCGTAAACGGTTTCCACCTGAACCTCTTTGCTGAAAGCTATTTTTTTGCCATCAGGAGAGATTTTCACATTATCAGCATCGCCAATTTTATAGAATTCTTGCCAAGTTTTCCCTGCATCTTTCGAGATGAAAACCACGCCGTTTTCTTTGGCGTAAAGTCCATTATTATCCCATTGTATCAAGGATTTTTTTCCTAAATCTAAATTGGAAGTTTGGTTATTTTTTAGATTTAAAAAATAGTTTTGGCTGTTAGATTTCTCGGTTTCCAAATCGGTTTTGCTCACTCTGTAAATCAATGAAGATTGTTGTGGAGAAACCGCAGAAACCCCAAGTCTATTGAGAGTCCAAAGGATTTCGGGTGTCATTACGTTTTGTGCGTTCATAAGGAACGGTGCTGCAAGAGCAATTAATGTTTGTTTTAATTTCATAAATACTTAATTAATATTTTTCGATTTTAGTTTAAAATTCTCAATCTTTATTATGTTTTTTAATTTTGCTTTAATAAAAAAGACTACTCTGTTCCAAAAATGGAGTTGAATGCAGAAGTAACCACAGATAGCAAAATGCTAAACA
>JAUNTR010000302.1 GCA_030538575.1 Cruoricaptor ignavus
CTCATCATCATAATCATACGTTTGCCTTCCAATTTTGGCAGTTGATCAACTTTTCCTACGTGTTCCAAGTCTTGGGCAAGACGTAGGAGTAAAATCTCCCCTTGGTCTTTGAAGACGATGGAACGCCCTTTGAAGAATACATAAGTCTTCAGTTTAGAACCTTCTTCCAAGAATTTTTCGGCGTGTTTTTTCTTAAACTCATAATCGTGGTCATCGGTTTGCGGTCCGAAACGGATTTCCTTTACCACAACTTTTACTTGCTTAGCTTTCAGTTCTTTTTGCTTTTTCTTTTGCTCGTAGAGGAATTTTTTGTAATCCAAAATTCTGGCAATAAAAGGCTCTTGCTTGTCAGAAATCACCACAAGATCCAACTCTTGTGCTGTTGCCATTTCTCTTGCTTTTGCCAACGGATATACACCCGGCTCTACGTTGTCGCCCACTAAACGAACTTCCTTTGCTCGTATTTTATCATTAATCTGATGAGCATCTTCCTGTTGCGGACGACGCTGTGGACCTCTACCTCTGTAATTAAATTTCTGTGCTATTGTATTATATTTTATAAGTTAAATTCTATTAATTATTTGCATTAAAACTAATGCTTTTTGTTGCGATTATTTTCCAAATTCAAAACCTGTATCGGCTTCTTTTTTGAAATAAGAAATAAAGTCTTCCAACTTCATTGTTCCCAAATCGCCTTGTCCTCTTCGTCTTACAGAAACGGTTTGTGCCTCTTCTTCATTTTCTCCGACAATCAGCATAAAAGGATATTTATTAATTTCTGCATCACGGATTTTCTTTCCTGTCTTTTCGTTTCTATCGTCAATCAGACCGCTAATATCGTGATTTTCTAACAATTGTGAAACTTTTTTTGCATAATCTGCATATTTTTCACTAATCGGTAAAATAATAAATTGGTCTGGAGCCAACCATAATGGGAAATCTCCTGCGGTGTTTTCCAACAAAATAGCGATAAATCTTTCCATAGAACCAAATGGTGCACGGTGTATCATCACTGGTCTGTGTTTTTCTCCATCGTTACCAATGTAGCTCAGTTCAAAACGTTCCGGCAAGTTGTAATCTACTTGTATAGTTCCCAATTGCCAACTTCTACCCAAAGCATCTTTTACCATAAAATCCAACTTTGGTCCATAGAAAGCGGCTTCGCCATATTCTACAACGGTTTTCAGACCTTTGTTTTTGGCTGCGGTAATAATCGCACTTTCTGCTTTTTCCCAGTTTTCATCAGTTCCGATGTATTTTTCTTTATTTTCAGGGTCTCTTAGGGAAACTTGGGTTACAAAATCCTCAAATCCTAAATTTCTGAATACATAAAGAACCAAATCTATCACACCTTCAAACTCTGCTAAAAGTTGGTCGGGCGTACAAAATAGGTGAGCATCATCCTGGGTAAAGCAACGCACCCTCGTAAGTCCGTGTAATTCTCCTGATTGCTCATATCTGTAAACTGTACCAAATTCTGCGAAACGTTTTGGTAAATCTCTATAAGACCATTGTCCTACTTTGTAGATTTCGCAATGATGTGGGCAGTTCATTGGTTTTAGTAAATATTCTTCGCCTTCGTGTGGTGTTTTTATCGGTTGGAAAGAGTCTGCACCATATTTTTGGAAATGCCCCGAAGTTTTATAAAGTTCCACATTCCCGATGTGTGGCGTCATTACAAATTCATAGCCTGCTTTTTTCTGAGCAGCGGAAAGGAAGTTTTCCAATTTTTTTCTAAGAGCCGTCCCTTTTGGTAACCAAAGTGGTAAGCCTTGTCCTACTTTTTCGGAGAATGCGAAAATTCCCAATTCTTTGCCCAGTTTTCTGTGGTCTCTTCTTTTGGCTTCTTCCAACCTTTCCAAATATTCGGTAAGGTCTTTTTGTTTTGGGAAAGAGATACCGTAAACCCTCGTTAGTTGCGGATTGTTCTCATTTCCTCGCCAATATGCTCCTGCGGCGTTTAATATTTTTACGGCTTTTACAATCCCTGTTGATGGAATGTGCCCACCACGACAAAGGTCGGTAAAATCATCGTGTGTACAAAATGTAATTTCGCCATCTTGCAGATTACTAATGAGTTCCGTTTTATATTCGTTGCTTTCGTATTCTTTCAAAGCATCGGCTTTGGAAACAGAATATAGATTGAATGTGGAATTTTTCTTAGCATTTTCCAGCATTTTCTTTTCTATTTTTTCAAAATCTTTTTCGCTGAGAACTTCGTCCCCAAAATCTACATCGTAGTAGAAACCTTGTTCTATGGCTGGCCCAATGGTTAGTTTTGCATTCGGATAAAATTCCATAATCGCCTGAGCCAAAAGGTGAGCAGATGAATGCCAAAATGCTTTCTTGCCCAAATCATCATTCCAAGTGAGGAGTTGCACGGTAGAATCCTCCGTTATAGGTGTGGTAACTTCTACTTGTTTACCGTTTACTATTGCGGAAATTGTGTTTCGGGCTAATCCTTCGCTTATGGATTTTGCAACGTCTAATGCGTTTACTACGCCTTCAAATTCTTTTATGCTTCCATCGGGAAGAGTGATTTTTAACATTGTATTTTATAAAATTTTGATTTGCAAAAATACTAAATTTTTTATAGTATTCATTAATGTAAAGAATGAAAAAAAACAGTTATGCTTATTTTTATGCTTTTTTTGAGAGAATTGCTACTCTTTACTTTATCAATATCGAAACATCGTAGGTTGTGTATATCGTTCGGTTGTCTTTTTCGTAATATGTTTTTTTCAATTCCTCGAAGACAATTTTTATATCATAATTTCCTAATCGTGCGGTTGTGGAGATTTCGTCTTCT
>JAUNTR010000303.1 GCA_030538575.1 Cruoricaptor ignavus
TAATAGCAGAGGAATGAACAAAAGAATGGATTCGTTTGGAGCTAAAGATTAAAAACTTTTAAATTTCATAGAAAGGCTACACTTTGGTGTGGTCTTTTTTTCGTAATTTTATCAGATGAAAAAGCTCTTTTCTATCAATACTTTCAATAGCGAAAATTTGTCGGAAAATAATAGCGATGAATTTTACCATATTCTCCTATTAGATGGCAATGGCGTGTTTTCTTTGGACTTTGGGGAATATCAAATTTCGGGAAAAACAGCGATATTTATGTCGCCTTATCAAAAACTAAATTTCAGTTTAGAGCAGGAAATTTCGATTACAAAATTGGATTTCCATGGTGATTATTATTGTATAGAATATCATAAAAAAGAAGTTGCTTGTAATGGTTTATTATTCAATAATATATATCTTTATCCGCATTTTCCTTTAAATGAAGAAACTTTTGTTGAAATATCAGAAAATTTCCAAAAAATGAAAATGGTAGATGTAACCGAAGTTTTTTCAGATGCAGTTTTAAAATCTTACCTTCAATTGATTTTAGCGATTTGTAGTAGAGAAAAAAGTAAAATTTTATCTAAAAACGAAATTTCTACCGATGAATTTTCCGAGCTTAAAGTATTTCAAAATTTGGTAAATCAACATTTTTTAAAGGAAAAAAGTCCCGCTTTTTATGCAGGTTTGCTCAATATTTCGCCTAATACATTAAGTAAAAAAATAAAAACCGAATTCGGAAAAACGCCTTCGCAGATTATACAAGAACGTGTGATTTTAGAAGCGAAAAAACAAATTCACCTCACACGGAAATCCATAAAAGAAATTGCAACGGAAATGAATTTCGAGGACGAGTTTTATTTCAGTAAATATTTCAAAAAATATACGGGTGTTTCGCCTACCAAATTTCGGGAGAAAGTCGGGATTTCAGTTGTGGCGGATTTATGAGAATTTAAGAGAAAAGAAGAAAGAGAAAAGAACCAAGATCCAAGATTCAAGATTTAACATTTCTCTTGCATCTTGGCTCTTGAATCTTATGACTATTTCGCAAAGTTTTTATAATTTTGTCACTTCATTTTGACTCAATTAAATAAAAAATATAAATAAATGAAAATAAAATCAGCCTTTTTACTATTGTTTTGTGTTCAGTTGGTTTTTGCCCAATTTACGGATTACAATACGGTAAAAGAAGTAAGAGCAAAAAATAAAGGTGTTGTAGTTTCTGCCCATCCGCTTGCCAGTGAAGCGGGAGCAAAAATGCTGAGAATTGGCGGAAATGCCTATGATGCGGCAGTTGCTACGCAATATGCTTTGGCGGTCGTTTATCCACAAGCAGGGAATATCGGTGGCGGAGGATTTTTGGTTGGCGTAAAAAATAACGGCGAAAAATTTACTTTGGATTATCGAGAAACGGCACCCGAAAAATCGTCGCACAATATGTATTGGGACAAAAAAGGAAATGCCAATACAGACCTTTCCCAAAACGGGCGACTTGCAGTTGGGATTCCAGGTTCTGTTGCGGGTATGTTTGCGACTTTGGAATATTGTAATCTTACAATGGCACAGCTTATTCAGCCTGCGATAGACTTGGCGGAACAAGGTTTTGCGATTACCGATAGAGAAGCGAATTTGCTTAATTCTCAACGAGATAAGTTTTTGAAACATAATAAAAACCAAACGGCTTTTACAAAAGAAACGGCTTGGAAATCAGGAGATTTGCTCATTCAAAAAGATTTGGCTGAAACATTGAAACGCATTCAGAAATATGGAGCAAAAGATTTCTACGAAGGCAAAACGGCTCAACTCATTATTTCGGAAATGAAACGTGGAAATGGCATCATTAATAAAAAAGATTTAAAAAACTATACAGTAAAAAAACGTAAGCCTTTGGTTTTCAATTATAAAGGAAATGAAGTTGTTACAATGCCTTTGCCATCCAGCGGAGGAATTTTGTTGGCACAAATGCTGAAAATGTCGGCTTACGAAAATTTGGAAAAATACCAACAAAACTCTATCAAAGCGGTGCAAATAATGGTAGAAGCCGAGCGAAGAGCCTATGCCGATAGAGCTGAATATATGGGTGATCCCGATTTTATTGAAGATAAAACCGCTATGCTAATATCCGATGAATATCTAAAAAATCGTTGGAAATCCTACAATCCCGAAAAAGCAACTGCCAGTGCAGATGTTGGTAAAATTATAAAACAACCCGAAGAATCTACTGAAACCACGCACATTTCTATTTTGGATAAAGATGGCAATTCGGCATCTATAACTACCACACTCAATGGGTATTACGGTAGTAAAGTTGTAGTTTCTGGAGCAGGATTTTTCTTGAATAATGAGATGGATGATTTCTCTATAAAACCCGGAGTTCCCAATATGTTTGGTGCTGTGGGAGGAGAAGCCAACAAAATTGAACCAGGAAAAAGAATGCTATCCTCAATGACACCAACTATTGTTTTGAAAAATAACCAACCGATTATCGTGGTTGGAACACCGGGCGGAACGACCATTCCTACATCGGTTTACCAATCTATTGTGAATATTGTAGATTTTCAGTTATCTCCTAATATTGCAGTGAATGCTCCTAAATTTCATCATCAATGGTTACCCGAGTTGATAGAATTTGAGAAAGATTTTCCGAAAATTACCATTAAAGAATTAGAGGAAATGGGTTATAAATCTAAATACAGAAACCAAATAGGGAGAACCGAACTAATCGCCATAGATGAAAACGGAAATACTATTGCAGTCGCTGATGGCAGAGGCGATGATTCTGTTTCTGTGGAATAATTTTAATTGAAAAATAAGG
>JAUNTR010000304.1 GCA_030538575.1 Cruoricaptor ignavus
TTGATTCTATTTAAAATTAAACTTCACGGCAATCATCACTTGGCTTGGGCGAAGTTTCATTCTTGTAAAACTTTCGGAGAACGAACCGATGTTGTAGGTTTCCATTACTTTTCGGTTAGCAATGTTCATCCATTTCAGTTCAAAATCTATTTTTTTCTTTGCCCAAGTGTATTGGTAAGATACGTCGTAGAAAGGATTTTTGTATTCAAACGAATCGTTTTTGCTATTAATTTGGTCCCAGAAAAAGCCAAAAGTATGGTTGTCTTTCGGGTAAATATAAACTGCCAAATTGTGGTTGAAAGCATTGTAATTAATATCCGCACCCGAAACCACATTTTGCTTAACCCAAGAATAAGTAAGGTTGTAATCGGCACTTAACCAACTGAAAAACGTATTGTTGAATTTGAAACCCAAACGCTGCGAATTATTTTTACTAAGGAAATCTATGGCGTTTTGCGAAACCTCCGATTTACTCAATGTATTGCTATAACTCATTGAAGCATTGGATTTTAACTTCGGAAAATATTTCCCAACTTCTGCACTGTATGTGTTGCTGTCCGCTGTATTTTCTCTCTCGATAAATCTCTGAACAATAAATCCTAACGCATCTACACTTGGCGAAGATAATAGGTTTCGTTTCGTATTATTATAACTATATCTCAGGTTGAAAAATAGGTTGTTCAGCGGATTTCGGTATTCCAAACGAGTTCCTGCATATTTGGTTAATGCCTCTGGAATTGGGTTCGAAGCATCCATACTTCCTAAACTTCTTGGGGTACGCATAATGTAGCCAGCATACGCATTATCCACATCTCCGAAATTATAACTCATTCCGCTATTGGCACTTGCTTTCCAAAACGAAGCGAAGGAATATTGTGCAAATGCATTAGGCTCAAAAGTAATTTTGCTCACCGATTTAGATACATTTCTGTTCGCATCTTCGCCTTTTATACTATTAAAATTAACAGGCAAATTGGCGAAAAACAACCAGTTATTATTTTTAAAATTAAGTCTTAAACTTCCGTAAGGAACTGCTGTGGTGTATTTTAAATCATTAATGAAAGTTTCATCCAACCTTGTTGCATCGGTATATAAATCTGTAATTAAATGATTTTGAGTGAAATTAAATCCAGCTTCGGGAGTTAAAGTCCAATATTTTTTGGTAAAACTAAGATTGGCAGAATGTCTTGCCTCGAAGGATTTCATTTGGAAATGTTGCGTTAGAAGATTTCTACCAGAAATCAGATTATCAAATGTGGTATTGTTTCCGCTGTTCAAATAGCTGGCAGGCGAGAGTTCCAAGCTTTGTCTGTCGTTTTGATAACTGAGAAAGGATTGCAGATTAATCATTTTTTCCTTCCAAGGAATAATCGTACTCAGCGAGTTTTGGAATGATGAGGTTGGCGATTGCAAAGCTTCTCGGGCATTTCGTCCTCCTCTTGCATCTTCCAGATTTACAATTCCTCGGTCGGCATTCCAAAACTGGGAAAATGTAGTGGTATTTTTAAAAAATCCTTTCTTGGCATTTTTAGTAAAAATAAGTTCGCCCTTTGCCTTATCGGTATAGAAATTATTGAAAATATTGGTGAAATACGTTGCATTATTTTCAAACCATTTTACTTCGCTATAAGATTCTCTTTCCACAGCATTGTTGGTGTAACTTCCGTTCACTTTCAGTTCCCATTCTTTGTTTTTGAAAGGGCTTGTTAGCAAGTTTGCAGAAAGATAATGCACATTGTTGAAAAGGTATCGTTTCTCGGGTAAACTCGGTGTAGAAGCGTTTTCCACATTTAGCCAACCGTTCTGCGAAGTGCTTTTGCGAATGCCTTCCCAACGGCTACCGAAAGCCAACATATTGCCCTCGTTTTCCACGGCTTCGCCCGTATTGTTGGTTTTGTAATTGATGACCCATTGGTTTTTCTGTCCGAAAAACATAGGTGTTAGTTTCACGTTCCAAAGCCAAGGTTCGGCAAAACCACTTGCAACATCACCTCGTCCTGTCATCGTTACTTTATTTTTTAGTTTTATATTGATGGCTGCTTGCTCCGAAGGTACTTTATCTTGCAGGGCTTTTATTGGTTGGTGGTTTTCCATAACCTCCATTTTTTGTATGGCACTTGTTGGCAAGGAATTTACGATAGTTCCGTATCCGCCTTCCATTAGGTCTTTTCCATTTACATAGAATTTGTTTAGCGGTTCGCCTTGGTATAGGATTTGTCCGCTTTTGCTTACTTCTATTCCGGGTACTTTTTGCAAAACATCGGCAAGTGTACGGTCGGCTTTGCTCTCGAAAGACGAAAGGTCGTAGGAAATTGTGTCGCCTCGTTTGGTAATCAGTCGGGTTTTTAGTTTTACTTCTTTTATTTCGGTGGCTTCGGGTTGCAGATTGAAGTTTTGTGTTTGCGTTTCATTTTTTACCAATTTGCTTTGAGGTCTTTGGTTAAAGGCTTTTACCTTCATATTAACCTGAGCTTCATTGCTGGTAAAAGTTACTTTATATTCCCCTTTGGAATTGGAAATCGCAAAAGCAATAATGGCATCTTTTCCTTGTTCTTCCACGGTTACCGATGCACTGGGAATGGCTTGTCCGTCCTCATCGGTTATTTTTCCCGAAATGGTTTTTTGGGCGAAAGAAAAGCATACAAATACACAAATCGCTATAAAAGAAAGAAGTTTTTTCATAAACCGAATTTTTATTAATAAGTTACCATTGTACTGCATTTGTTACAAATGCGAAAACACAGGGCTAAATATAGTAATTGTTTTTGATTTTTTCTTGATTATATAATTATGACAACTAAAACTT